>CAZNZH010000158.1:0-9541 GCA_964577445.1 uncultured Myxococcales bacterium | reverse complement strand
GAGGACGCGTTGATGGGGATGGATCCGCCGCGAAGATGACGTGTTTATTTTGGGCTGACTCCTTAAATCGCGCACATCGCGAGGTCGCGCCTACTCGCCGAAGACCTCGGCGTAGTCCGCCATCGCCGCCGTCACGACGGCCCGCGCGTGGGCCGCGTCGTAGAGCGAGCGCACCTCGATCTGCGCCCGCGCCTCGCCTGGCACCATCTTGTAGGTCGAGAAGTAGTGCCGCAGCCGCTCGATGAGCACGGGGGGCAGCTCGCTGACGTCCGACGCGCCGCCCCAGACGTTGTCGCCCTCCAGGACCGCGATGATCTTGTCGTCGGCCTCGCCGCGATCGAGGAGCTGCAGCCCGCCCAGCACGCGGGCGCGCAGGATGATATCGCCGCGGTCGATCGCCCGCTCGCTGAGCACGCAGATGTCGAGGGGGTCGGCGTCACCGGTATTGGCGCCCGGGCACAGCGCGCCGACGCGCGAGCCGCAATAGGTTCGCGGGATGAACCCGTACAGGCTTGGCGGCTGCGAGCTGCTCCGCTGAGGCCGATCGACCCGCACGTAGCCCGTGACCTTGTCGACCTCGTACTTGATGAGGTCGAAGGGGGTGATCTCGATGTAGGCCAGGACCGTGCCGGGGGCGTCCGGACCGGGATCGAGCCCGTGCCAAGGATGCGGTCGCCAGCGAAAAAACGGGGTTGGGAAAGCCATGGGGCGAGCCTATCCCCGAGTCGCAGATCGCGCAGCAGCTTTTATCGCACGAGGCGACGCGGGCAACGCCCCGCCGCGGCCGCACCCGCCCCCCCCGTCCGCGGTGCGACGCTGCGCGATCGCGGACGCCGGACGCGCCACGCCGATCGGGCACGGGCGGCGTATGATCGCGGGAAGGGGCGCGCTGGCCTGCTCCGTTTGGCCACAGTTGCCGGAGGGAGCGGCCCCACGCTCTCACGCAGGACCACTCCCCCCGGACGACGCTCCCCCCTGACGCGAGAACTTCGACCGGTGCGCCCGCGGGCTCTCAGCCCCCTCGGGGCGGACAGGCGGGCGCGATGTATCGCCTCGGGCCGCGGCGACTGGGTGCCGCTGGGCCGATGAAAGACCTATCGGCGCGCGCCGCACGCCCTTTTAGCGATTTCTCGCAGCCGGCGATTTTCCTCAGAGGCTGTTGATACATTCGGACCGAGCGGGGCGCCAGCGACGTCTTTTCAGGGATTTGCGCGCGGAGGGCGCTTGCCTGGCGCAAGAAACCGACGCGCGGAAGTCCCTGAAAAGATGTGAGCCAGCCAGGCGACGGGAGAATATGGCAACACCCTGTCAGCCCGTGTTGCGCATCCCGGCGGCGATGCCGTTGACGGTCACCCAGAGGACGTCGGCCAGCGTGTCGTCGCCGGCGCGAATGCGCCGCAGGATCTCGGCCTGCAGGATGTTGAGCGGGTCGACGTAGGGGTTTCGCACGCCCACCGAGCGCCTCAGCGTCGGGTTTTGCTCGAGGAGCTCCGTCTGGCCCATGACCTCGATGATCGCCGAGCGCGTCCCGGCCAGCAGCGCGCGCAGCGACTCCCCCAACGGCCGCAGCTCAGCGGGGCAGAGCAGGCGCTCATAGCGCGCGTGAATGTTGGGTGCCGTCTTCGCAACGACCATCTCCACGAGGGACAACTGAGTCTGGAAATAGGGCCACGCGCTGGCGGCCTCGAGCAGGGTCTGGCGGTCGGGGCCGTCCAGCGCCGCGCGCAACGCCGAGCCGACCCCGAGCCACGATGGCAAGAGCAAGCGGGTCTGCGTCCACGCGAACACCCAGGGGATCGCGCGCAGAGACTCCACTCCGCCGCCCGCTCGGCGACGCGCGGGCCGGCTGCCGATGTTGAGGTCGCCGAGCTCTTGCTCGGGCGTAACCGCCCGAAAATACGGAACAAACCGAGGGTCTTCGCGGACCACGCCTCGGTAGGTCGTCTTCGCCACCTGGGAGAGCCGGTCCATCAGCGCACGGAACTCGGCTTTGGGCGCCGCGGGCGGCCGCAGGTTGGCCTCGGCGACCGCGGTCAGCATCAGCTCAAGGCTGCGCATCGCGATGTCCGCGAGACCGTACTTGGCCTGAACGACCTCGCCCTGCTCGGTGAGCCGCATCGCGCGCCCGACCGTGCCCGGCGGCAGGGCGGCGATGGCCTGGTGCGCGGGCCCGCCGCCGCGCCCGACCGTGCCCCCGCGGCCATGAAAGAGCGTCAGCGTGACGCCGCGCTCGCGGCACGCCTCGAGCATCTCCTCCTGCGCGCGATAGAGCGCCCAGCTAGCCGCCAAGAGCCCCGTGTCCTTCGCAGAGTCCGAGTAGCCGATCATCACCTCGATCGCGCCGGCCGCGCGCTCGCGATACCAGGGCAGATCCAACAGCCGACCCACCGCAGCGCCTGCGCCCTCGAGATCGCTCAGCGTCTCAAAGAGCGGCACGACCCGCAGCGGCCGCGGCACGCGCGCCTCGCGCTGGAGCAGCTCGACGGCCAAGACGTCCGACGGCGAGGTCGCCATGGAGATGACGTAGGCGCCGAGTGAGCCCTCGGGCTGCCCCGCGATGACCTCGAAGGTGTCGAGCACATCGCGCGCGCCGTCGCTACAGGCCAGCCCTCGCGGGACCAGCGGGCGGCGACTCCGCAGCTCGCGGACCAGGAACTCCTGACGCTCGCCCTCGCTCCACGCCGCGTACGAGCCCAGGCCGAGCTCACGGGTCACGGCGTCGAGCAGCTCCGTGTGCCGGTCGGCCTCCTGACGGATGTCGATCCGCACCAGCGTCAGCCCAAGAACATCGACGCGCCTTAGCAGATCGAGCAGCCACCCCTCGGCCACCAGCCCGGCGCCGATCTCGTGGAGCGAGCGCCACAGCACCATCAGCGGCTCGCGCAGCTCGTCAGCGCCCCAGTACGGTTCGCCGTCCGGCAGGGACGTCCCGTGGACGATGGCCTCGGCGTGGCGCCGGGTGACGTCGAGCCGGTCGCGCACCCCACGCAAGAGCTCTCGATAGGGCTCGCGGGCCTCACCCACCAGGGCCCGCAGCTCGGCGGACGCCGGCTCCAGCGCCAGGTCCGCGCGCAGGCGGTCCACCTCGTGCCAGTAGAGGTCCGCCGCCATCCATCGCGCCAGAGCACACACCCGGCGCGTCGCGTCCGGCGTCACGTTGGGGTTGCCGTCCCGGTCGCCGCCCATCCACGAGCCAAACCGGATGGGCGCGGTCCCCAGCGGCAGCCCGCCCCCGGTGTGCCGCACGAGCGCGGCGTCCAGCTCGCGAGCGAAGCGCGGGATCGTGTCCCAGAGCGTCTGCTCGAAGATCAGCAGCCCTCCGTTGGCCTCCTCGACCACGGTCGGCCGCCTCCGCAAGATCTCATCGGTGTACCAGATACCGGCGATCTCGCGCCGCAGCTCGCTCCCGGTCCTCCGCCGCTCTTCGGGCGTCCGGTCGCCCTGGTCGGCCTCCCCGAGCAGCGCCGCCACGCGGTTGTGCTTCTGCAGCAGCGTCCTTCGATTCACCTCGGTCGGGTGCGCGGTCAGCACCAGATCGATGTGGATGTCGCACACCAACGCCCGCAGCGCCGCCGGCTCCACGCCGGACGCCAGCAGGCGCGCGAACCCGTCCTCGATGGAGCCTCGCTGCGGTGCGCCATCGGAATCGCGCAAGTAGTCACGACGACGACGGATTCTATGATGCTGCTCTGCGATGTTCGCCAAGCTCAAGAACTGCGCGAACGCCCGCGCCACCGGCAACGCCTCGGCATCCGACATCGCGGTCAGAAAGGCCGTCAGCTCGTCGTCGGCCTCCCCGTCGCCCGCGCGCGCCCGCTTGGACAACTGCCTCACGCCCTCGACCGCCTCAAAACACGCCGCGCCCTCGGCCAGGCGCACGGTGTCGCCGAGCATCTCGCCCAGCTCGCGGACGTCGTCTCGCAAAGGCTGATGGGGGTCAGGTGGCGTCACGATGGCTGCGCTTGGCTCGAGCGTTCCTTCACGATCTTCTCCCCGATGTGCGCAGGCACCTCTTCGTATCCGCGGTGTCGCCGCGTGTGGTGCCCACGCCCGTGGGTCATCTGCCGCAGGGCCGCGGCGTACCCCAAGAGCTCGGCCTGGGGAATCACCGCGCTCAGCACCGAGGTCGCGCCCAGCGCGTCCATCCCCACGACCCGCCCGCGACGATGGCTGATGTCTCCCGTCACGTCACCCACCGACTCGTTGGGTATCGAGATCTCCACCTCCATCACCGGCTCGAGCAGGTAGGGGTCCGCCTCGGCCGCGGCCTTCTGAAAGGCCAGTGATCCCGCGATCTTGAACGCCATCTCGCTGGAGTCGACCGAGTGGTGGCTGCCGTCGGTGCAGGTCGCCGCGAAGTCCATGACGGGATAGCCCGCCAGCACGCCCCGCTCGCTCGCCTCCACGATCCCCGCGTCCACCGCCGCGATGTACTTGCTGGGGATCGCACCACCCACGACCCGGTTGTCGAACCGGTAGATCTCGCCTCGCGGCAGCGGCTCCAGCGTGACGTGGCAGTCGCCAAACTGCCCGCGCCCGCCCGACTGCTTCTTGTGCCGCCCCTGAGCACTCGCCCGCCGCCGTATCGTCTCGCGATACGCCACCTTGGGCGCCTCGGTGGCGACCTTGACGTGAAAGCGCCGCTCCAGCCGCTCGACCTGCACCTGCAAGTGCAGGTCGCCCAGCCCCCACGCGATGGTCTGGCGCAGCTCCGAGTCGAACTCGGTCTGAAACGTCGGCTCCTCTCCCGAAAGCCGCGCCAACGCCTCGCCCAACTTGTCGTCGTCTTTGCGGTCGACGCCGGAGATCGCGATCCGGGTGTCCGGCGCCGGGAACTCGACACCCGCCACATGGAGCTCCTGCGTGGCCGCGCACAGGGTGTGGTTCGTGCGCGCGCTCTTGAGCTTCGCCACCACGCCGATGTCGCCCGCGTGCAGGCGCGAGACCTCGTGTCGCTTCTGACCCATCGGAGACGCCAGGTGGCCCAACTTCTCCGCCTTGCCGCTGTCCGGGTCGACCACCTCCTGCCCGTTGTCCAAACGCCCCGACATCACACGAAAATAGCTGAGGTCTCCCACATGCGCCTCGCTGGTCGTCTTGAACACCAGCGCCGCCAGCGGGCCCGCGTCGCCCGCCACCAACCGCACCTCACGCCCCTGCCCATCCCGCGCGATCTCGGGCTCCGCCTCCGCCGGCGACGGCAGCAGCTCCACCATCTTGTTGAGCAGCGCCCTCATCCCGTAGCCCAGCAGCGCCGACCCGCAAAAGGCCGGGACGACCTCGCCGCGCCGCACCGCCTCGGCCATGGCGGCGATCGCCTCTTCGCGCGTCGGCTCGCCGCCCTCCAGGTAGCGCTCCAGCAGCGCCTCGTCGGTGGTCGCCACCGTCTCCAGCAGCTCGGTGCGCCACCGCTCGTAGCTCGCCCGGTGCTCGGCCGGGATCTCGACCTCCTCGTAGTCGCCGGCCACGCCGCCGCGCTCGTACAGGTGCGCCTTGCCGCTGAAGAGGTTGATGATCCCGTGGAACTCCGGCCCCTCGCCGATGGGGATCTCCACCGGGATGACCGCGCCGGCGAGGCGCTCTTTGATGCCCCGCCACGCGGTCTCGAAGTCGGCCCCCTCGCGGTCCATCTTCGAGATGAACGCGATGCGCGGCAGCCGGCGCGCGTCGAGCCGCTCCCACGCCTTGAGAGTGCCGAGCCCCACGCCCGAGCGCGCCCCGACGACCACCACCGCGGCGTCGGCCACCCGCAGCCCGGCCGCCAGCTCCCCAGCGAAGTCCACGAAGCCCGGCGTGTCGATGAGGTTGAGCTTCGCCCCCATCCACTCGGTGGCCGCGGGCGTGCACACCATGGACATGCCGTGCGCCAGCTCCTCATCCCGATAGCAGGTCACGGTCGGGTCGCCGGGCCCGGCGCGCCGGCTGTGGCTGCCCCCGATGAAGGTCAGCGCGTCGACCAGCGTGG
The DNA here is from genome assembly GCA_964577445.1 of uncultured Myxococcales bacterium. Lineage (GTDB taxonomy): Bacteria > Myxococcota_A > UBA9042 > PHBI01 > JACKFB01 > JACKFB01. Next base: position 3,576 of record CAZNZH010000158.1, on the reverse strand, counting down.
ACTTGCCAGCCCGCGAGTGACCGACGATGGCGACGTTGCGGATGCGGTCTGTGGGATAGTCCTTCCCTGTGGCCATGGGAGCTCCCCCGTGGAGTCGATGCGAGTTCGGCTGAAATGAGCGTCGAAGAGACCAGATGGCGCCCCGGGCGTAAAGTGCGGGGTGCGGACGGGTTCAGGGCCGCGCGGGGTCGTCGAGCAGCCAAGCCAGGCCCTCGCGAGCGGCCGTCGCCGCGCCGCTGTCGAGGATCTCGCCGTGGGTGGGGATGAGGCGGTCGAAGCCAGCCGCGAAGAGGGCCTCAACGCTCCCGCGAAGCGCCGCACGATCGCGAACCGTCAGGCGGAAGACCCGGCTCATCCGCACCCCACCGATGGCCGCGGTCATGCGCAGATAGGTGCGCTGCCACCAGCCCCACTCGGGCTTGTCGCGGAAATGAAAGAGCGAGTCCGTCACGATGAGCGAGCGGCTGGGCGTGTGAATGAACACCCATTCATCCGCCAGCGGCGCGCCGTCGATGTGGAAGGGTTCGAGCACGCCGCCCCACGCCGGGTCGGCCTCGGGCGCCAGCGGCCGGTGGATCGCCAGGTCGCGGCACTTCTTGTTCAGGCCGTCGGGGGCGTGCAGCGTGGCGACGGGAAAGCGCGCGAGCCAGCCCTGCACGTAGAGGTGGTGAAAGCAGTTCGGCGCCACGATGTGACGCAGCGGGCCCAGCGCGGTCACGGCGTCGGCCAGGGCGTCGCTTATGGCGATGGGCGAGTGCATCCAGAGGTCGCCAGAGGGCAAGCGCACGACCGTCATCCGGCCGCCCAGCGCGACGCCCGCGACGCGGAACGGGCCGTCCGCGACGTAGAGATCGGGCGCGATGACCTTGAGCACGGTGGCACCTCCTAAGGTCTGCTGTGGGGGGATTCTAGCGCGCCTGCGCAGCAGACCCAAGCCGCGCCGGGCTGTGATATGAGGGCGTGATCGCGGAGGGCTTGAAGATGGAACTCTCGCTTGCGGGCAGGCATGCCCTGGTTTGCGGCGGCAGCGCGGGGATCGGGCGGGCCGCGGCCGTGGCGTTGGCCGGGCTGGGCGCGGAGCTGACCGTGCTGGCGCGATCGGCCGGGCGCCTCGAAGACGCCGTCAGCGCCTTGCGACGCGCCGGTGCGCCCGCCGCGCGCGCCGTGGTGGCGGACCTCGCAGACCGCGACGGCCTCGGGATCGCCGTCGACGCCTTGCTGAGCGCCCACGGCCCGGTCCACGTCCTGGTCAACAACAGCGGCGGGCCGCCCTCGGGGCCGCTGGCCGAGGCCACCGAGGCCGACTTCCTCGCCGCCCTGGGCCCTCACCTCTTCGCCGCGCACCTGCTGGCGCTGCGGTGCTTGCCCGGCATGCGCGCCGCCGGCTACGGGCGCATCATCAACGTCATCTCGACCTCGGTGCGCGAGCCCATCGACGGCCTCGGGGTGTCCAACACCACCCGCGCCGCCGTCGCCGCCTGGGCCAAGACGCTGTCTCGCGAGCTGCCGCCCGGCGTGACCATCAACAACGTCCTGCCTGGGTTCACCGACACCGAGCGCCTCGTGGGCCTCAGCGCCGCCATCTCGAGCCGCACCGGCCAGACCGTCGACGCGGTGCGCGAGGCGTGGGTCGAGGCCGTCCCCGAGGGCCGCATCGGGCGCCCCGAAGAGCTCGGCGCGGTCGTGGCCTTCCTCGCGTCCCCGGCCGCCGCCTACGTCCGCGGGGTCAGCGTCCAGGTCGACGGCGGCCGCATGCGCGGCATTTGAGCACCGATTCGATGATCGCCGCCGACGCCGCCACCTCGCCCCTACACCAAGACCGCCGCGAGAAGGTCTTCCTCGTCCTCGCCGGCCTCTTCCTGGGCTCCCTGACGATGCTCAACATCTTGGGCATCACGCGCTTCGTGGACCTGAGCTTCACGCTCTTCGGCGTCACGATCCCGATGCCCCTGGCCGTCGGCGTGTTGCCCTACCCCCTGACCTTCCTCTGCACCGACTTCCTCAGCGAGCTGTACGGCCGCCGCCGCGCCAACCGCGTGGTCTGGACGGGCCTCCTCCTCAACGCCTGGCTCGTCTTCATCCTGTGGCTGGGCAGCGTCCTCCCGCCTGACTTGGCGCTGGACCCCCAGACCGGCCTCCCCGCCATCGGCGAGCGCGGGCGCGTCTTCTTCGAGGTCAAAAACCTCGCCCTGGGCGCGGTCGGCGCCTCGATGGTCGCCTACGTCGCCGCCCAGTTCTGCGACGTCTGGCTCTTTCATTTCTGGAGAGATCTGACGAAGGGCCGCCACCTCTGGCTGCGCAACAACGGCTCCACCATGGTCAGCCAGATCGTCGACACCATCGCCGTCATCCTCATCACCCACTTCTACGCGCACGCGCTGCCCGTCGACGCCGACGCGCCGCTGTGGCCGCAGCTCTGGACCTTCATCATCAGCGGCTACGTGTTCAAGTTCGTGATGGCCCTGGGCGACACGCTGCCCTTTTACGTCGGCGTCATCTCGCTTCGCCGCTACCTGGGCCTGGCCGAAAACCAGAGCGTGCCCGACGCCGACGTGTGACGCCGCCGCCGGCCTCAGGCTCAGCCGCCGACGATGATGACGACGACGATGTCAGCCCCCTCGCGGGTCGAGTCTTGGTGAACCGCGATGCCCAGCCGACGGTAGCGGGGCTCGAGGAAATCCGCTGGGACCTCGAGGCGCGACAGCTCGGGCAGGGTCGCGATGGAGGCGAAGCCGCCGCGTTTGAGGTGGCGCGCCGCGCGGTCGAGCACGCTGCGCGGCGTCGGCGAGGCACGCAGCACCTCGACCTCGGCCGCCCGCGACAGATCGTCGTCCAGGCGCAGCGGCGGCAACCCCGCCTCGCTGCGAGCGCTGCCGAGTCGCCGCACCAGCTCGCCGCGCGCCGTCAGCGAGTCCAGGACCGGCGACGGGCGGGCGAAGACCTGTGTCAAAACCCACTGATGCGCCCCGTCGCGCCCGGTCTCGGCCACCCCGATGCCCACCCGCAACGCTTCGGGCGACAGGATGTTGCGCCGGTGCCCGAGGCTGCGCATCAGCCCGGCCTGCGCGTCATAGAGCGTCCCGTTGCGCGCGATGTTCTCGGCGTGCATGAGCGAGCGGTAGCGCGCGGCGCGCAGCCGGTCGGTGACGTCGCCCGTCTCTGGCGAGACGTGGGCGAAGAAGTGGTGGCGCGCCATGTCGGCGCTGTGGGCGCGGGCCACGGCGTCCAGCGCGCCGTCTCGACCTACGGGCGCGAGCCCCGCCGCGGCCCGGTCGCGCGCGATGAGCTCGGCGATGAAGGCCTCCGCCTGCGCCGTCGTGGTGATGTGCGACTCGTCGGGGAGCCAGGCGGTGTCGAGGAGGTCGGGCAGGTCCGCGTCGACCCGGAAGTCGAGCTGCGCCAGGGGCCTGGGGCCGGCGGAGGACTCGCCGAGGAGCTCGACCAGCATGGGGCCCGAGATGTCGGGGACGTCGAAGGTCGCGCGAAACGCCGTGCCGGCCAGCGTCGCCGGGACCTCGATGAAGACGTGATCGGCGGCCGCGACCAGCAGCCCGAGGCGCTGAGTGCCCTCGGGCA
>CAZNZH010000157.1:6674-9568 GCA_964577445.1 uncultured Myxococcales bacterium | reverse complement strand
GCCCAGCCGGTGGGGTAGAGCGCCTCCCGGGCCTGGCTCATCTTCACCGCGACCCGGTGGTAGCCGTCGTGTCGACTGGAGGTGTTCGGGAAGGGCAGGTGGACCTCCCACCAACGCCCGAGCGGGCGAACCAGGTCGGCCATCGCCCGGGCGTCGCCCAGGTTCTCGCTGGTCAGGACCGTCGTGAAGATCAGCTCACCCTTCCGCCCCTGGCCGCCCTCTTCGGAGCTGCCGCCGATCAGCTCGCGCAGGTTGCGCACCGCGCGCATCAGGGTGTCAAAGGAGCCCGGCAGGCCGGTGACCGCGTCGTGCACCTCGGGGCACGAGCCGTAGATCGGCACGTAGAAGCGGTAACGCGCCGGCAGGCTGTTCACCAGCCGCTCGGCGACGGCGCGATCGGCGGCCGGCAGGAAGGTGCTCAGGATGTGGAACTCCTCGAAGCCCTCCCGGCGCGCGACCTCCAGCAGGTCGAAGACGAAGGACGCGCGCAGGGGCTCAAGCCCATTGACTCGCAGCACGCGCGTGCCCCGCGCAGCCGCGGCGACGAGGTCGCGCTCGAGCGTCGCCACGTAGCTCGGATCGCCGTCGATCGCGGGGTCGATCTCCTCGCGGACGGCGCAGAAGCTGCATCGCTGGTGGCAAGGGCCCGGCAGCGCCAGGTTGTGAGCTGAAGGCACGCGGCCCGGGGCGTCTGGAGCCGCAGGCCGTGGCGGCGCCTCAAAGCGCACCCGCCGGTCGCACGAGTCGAGGTGCAGCGCCAGCTCGGCCGCCAACAGGCGGTGGAGCTCCGCGCGCTCCGGGTCGACGCCGCGGCCGAAGGGCAGGGTGTAGAGCACGTCGAGCTGGTCCGTGCGCTGGGCGGCAGGGCGCTCGTCGGCGCGCAGGCGGATCTTGATGCGCGGCGCTTCGTCGGAGGTCGGATGGGCAAACGCCACCGCCACCTCCTCGGGGCCGAACGCGTAGGCGTCGTCGAGGCGCCACCCGTCGATCAGCTCGTCGCCGGTCGCCAGCGCCGGCTCCAGCCAGCGCATCAGCTCCTCGCAGCCGAAGGGGCGCACCTCAAGCTCGTCGTCCAGCGGGAGCGGGGCGTCGTGGAGCTCGACCGCCACGGGAGGCCTGGCGAGCAGGTGCAGCATCTGGGCCGCCACCCGCTTGACCTCGCTGGGGGTGTCCGCGTCGTCCAGAGACCAGGCATCGGGTCGATCCCGGTAGCCGGCGGCGTAGTCCGACCCGCGCAGGACCGCCGGTGGGGGGTTGCCGCTGTGGGCGTGCCACTCAAGCAGAATCCGCGGGAGGCCGCGCGCGCCCAGCTCGAGCAGGACCGACTCCGGACCGATCCGGTCGACCGTCTGCAGCTCCCAGTCAGGGGGCATCGCTGGGGCGAGCAGGGCCCGCGCGGCCCCGCGGATCGTGAGGAGCGCGCTCGTGCGCTTCGGGGGCACCGATGAGGCGTTCGAGGTCATCCTGTCGTTCACTCTATCCACCTCAATTGGTGTCTGGGCACTATCGGGACCCCGCGGCGGCCGAGGCGAGCTCGAGCAACCGGGCCGGCGGCCCCAGCGGCGACTGGGCGTCGAAGCGCCGGCCCCGCTCCGGCTGTGCTCTGGTGCTCTCGATCGGCTGCGGCATGGATGGCCCCGGGCTGCGCGGTCACGCCGATACTGAACCCTCCGGTGGTGGCGATCATTGATCCAGGTCATGGATTCAACGATTCGGCGCCCGATGGGTCAGCGGGGTCGAAAGGGGCGGAACTCGGCGCCGCCGTAGCGCTTCAGATAGGCGGTGGCGATGCCCGGGCAGCGGCTCAGGGCGGCGCAGCGGCCGCAGCGCTCGAGGTAGGCGGAGAGCTCGGCCTCGATGTGCTGAATCGAGTAGAGATCTCGGCCGCGCAGGTCCTCGAGGTAGTGGGTCTCGCCGAAGCCGGACCGGCCGCAGTTGTCGCGGTCGGGGTCTCCCACGACGCAGTTGGGGAAGGACTCGAGCTCGAGGCTGACGCCCAGGTTGGCGGCCTCAGCGACGAGCTCGCGGACGACCGCCGCGACCTCCCAGTAGCGCAGATCGATGCCGCCCCAGCCCCCGCCCTTGCCGAGGGTGTCGGGGAAGGCGTACTTCAACACGACGCTCGGCCCCAGCTCGTCGGCGCACCACCGCAGGTGCCCGACGAGGTCGGCGAGGTTGGGTCGGCAGATCACGCAGTTGATCATCAGCTCGACGGGGCCGGAGCGCGCGGGGTCGGCGAGGTTCTGGATGCCCAGCAGGGTCTCGTCGAAGCCGCGATCGCTCAGCCCCGAGATCTCCTTGGCTTGTTCGCGCCGGTGCGAGTGCAGCGACACGATGGCCCGCCGCAGGCCGAGCTCGCGGGCGCGCGCGGCGAAGGCCAGGTCGGCGAAGCTCCGCCCGTTGGTGTTGATGTCCCAGCGTATGCCGCGCTCGACGAGGGCCTCGACCACCGTCCAGAAGCCCGGATGGATCGTCGCCTCGCCGCCGGTGAGCACCACCGCCCGGAGCCCCTGCCCGGCGAGGAAATCGACCCGCCGCAACAGCTCCTCGGCGTCCTGAAAGAACGCCGCCGCGCGCCCGCTGTTGCTGCACATCGGGCAGGCGTTGTTGCACTGCTCGCCCAGCCGAAACAGGGCGATGCTTCGCGGCGTGACCGGCTGGTCGGCGGGCCGCAGCTTGCGCAGAAGGGTGGGCTTCGTGGCGTTCATGGCCCGACCGTAACAGGTGCGGGCCTCGTCGGGAACGTCTCGCTCGCGCCCGCGCTCCAACCCGCGCGTCGTCCGGGTGATGCGCGGTGCGTCCCAAGCGCACGGAGCCACCCTGCTCAAGCTCTTGAAGCGGAGCAGCGAGGGCTCCACAAGCTGGGCACAGCGCGCGATCGGCCACAGCACCCG
>CAZNZH010000157.1:0-6664 GCA_964577445.1 uncultured Myxococcales bacterium | reverse complement strand
GGTGCCGAGGGCGATAGCCCGTCGGCGAGCGCGAAGTGAGCACTTTTGACCCGTGCCCCTTTCACACCGCTGCGACCCAGACCCACCGAGTGCAAGCGTGTAGTGTAGCCGCCAGACACTCGACCTTCGCGCGGACGCGGCGTCGCGCTGGCCGGGCCCCCAGCGGCCCGCAGAGATCCGGACTGCCATGGATTTCGATCCCGACCCCGCGCGCTCCGACCGCCGCCGGCTGGCCGTCGGCGCGCTGGGCGTGGCGCTGCTCTCGCTCGCCGTCGCCGCCCCCTTCTGGGTCGAGCCACCGGGCCGCGACCAGGGCATCTTTCTCACCGAGGGCTGGCTCGCCCTCGAAGGCGCCTCGCCCTACACCGATTTCTGGGAGAACAAGCCGCCGGGCATCATCTGGGTCTACGCTGGCGCCCTGGCCACCTTCGGGCGCTCGATGCTCTCCGTCCACCTCGCGGACTGGCTCGCGCGCCTCGTCACCGCGCTGCTGCTTTTGGCCGTCGTACGCCGCGTCACCGGGCGGGTCGCGCCCGGCGTCCTGGCCGCCATCGCCTATCTCGCCTACGCCGGCAGCTTCCTGTTCGGTGGCTACTGGGTCAGAGGGCAGCCCGAGATCTTCATGGACCCCCTCGTCGCGGGCGCCCTGCTCGCGCTCATCGGTCCCCGGCGCCAGGCGCTGATCGCCGGCGCGCTCGTCGGCGCGGCCGTCCTCCTCAAGTACTCTGCGCTGCCGATGATCGCCCTCGGCGCGGTGCCCTGGCTCTCCCGGGCCACGCCCCGCCGGCAAGCCGCCGCTGCCACGCTGTCCTTCGGCCTCGGCCTCGCCGCCGTCGCCACGGCGTTCATCGCAGGCTTTGCCTTGGCGGGCACCCTCGACGCGCTGCTCGACGCCACCGTCCGCTTCAACCTCGCCTACCGCGACACACTCGACGCCGGCGCTCCCGCCCTCTCCCTGCACCGCCTCTTCGGGGCGCCCACGCTCATCACCCCCCTCTACGCTTTCTCCGCCGTGGCGCTGCTCGCCGCCGCCGCCCGCGCGCTGACCCGGCGCTCCACCCCCGCCGACCGGCTCGTCCTCCCCGCCCTCCTGTGGTGGCTCGCCGCGTCGGCCCAGGTCTTCTGGCAGGCGAAGTTCTGGGATTACCACTATCATGTGGTCCTCGCCCCCCTGGCCGTCCTCGCCGCCCTCGGCCTCGACGCCGCCCTCACGGCCGCCCGCGCTCGCCTCCCCCGCGGCCTCGCCCCCGCCCTCGCCGTCCTCGCGCTGCTGCTCCTCGGCCAAGGCTACGGCCGCTTCGCCCGCGACTATCTGGACCGGCACCACCTCTCCGACCGGTGGCTCGGGGGCGGCCCCACCGCCGCCTTCCTCGCCACATACACCTCCAGCGCGACCGACTACAGCTACGCCCAGACCGCCGCCCTCGCCGAGCGCCTCGCCGCCGAGACCGCCCCCGACGACCCGGTCTTCATCTGGGGCTACGAGACCGGCGCCTACTTCCTGGCCCAGCGTCGCCCCGCGTCGCGCTTCCTCTACGACCTGCCCCTCGCGCCGGCCTTCAGCGACGTTCACGCCGACCACTTCGCGGCGCTCATGGCCGACCTCCGCGCGCACCCTCCCGCCCGGTTTGTGGTCGTGACCGGCGACATCAACGCGGTCGAGAGCACGGACTCCCTCGCCCAGCTCCGCGCGCTGCCGCTTTTGGCGGGCTGGCTTCAGCGCCACTACGAGCCGGCCTGGGCCTTGGGCGATTTCCGCGTGTTCCGGCCGCGCGCGCCGCCGCCCCCGTGAACGCGCCACCCGCCACGACTTCCCCCGGGACGGCGCCCGGATTCACCGAGTTTACGGCCGCGGTCAGGCGCGGACGGCGAGCCCGACCAGGGCGAGGCCCGGGACCGTCAGGCCGCGCTGGCCGCGAGCGCGGAGGGCTGCCGCCATGCGCGGGGCGTCGGGGAGCGCGCCGGTCTGGCGGATGGCGCGGTCGGCCTCGGCCAGCGCGCGCACGAGGGGAGGGCCGGCGGCGCCGAGGACGGCGGGCAGCTCAGCGCCGCCGCGCGCCAGGAAGGTCGGCGTCGCCGCGGGCGAGAGCCACAGCTCGCGCGGGAGCCAGGTGCCGCCTGAGTTTTCGGCTAGCGCCAGCGCGGTCAGCGCGGCGTCACCGGGCAGGGCCACGGTGCCCGCCTCGACCAGCCAGGCGCCCTCGCGAGCCACGGCGGCGGCGGCGCGCAGGAGGCTCGCGGCCGGGGCGTCGGGCAAAAAGGGCGTCACGTTGGCGACGCGGACGAGGTCGAAGGGGGCCGCGACACCGGAGGCGGCCAGGGCTTCGAGGGTCAGCGCGCGAGCGGTGAGCGGGGCCTGAGCCGCGTCGGCGTGGCGCTCCACGGGGCGGTCGAAGAGCTCCGCCAGCGGCTGGTGCGGCCGCGCGACGCCGGGCAGCGCGGCGAGGGCTGAGACGTCGTCGACGAGGGCGGGCAGCGCCACGCGGCCGTCTCGCGCCGCCACGTCCCGCCACGTCGCCCACCACGCCTCAGCCCGGGGCGCCAGCTCGCCCCAGCAAAGCGCCCCAACCCGCGCGCCGTCCGGGTGGTGCCGCGCGCGCTCCAACGGCACGGAGTCGCCCTGCTCAAGCCCCTGAAGCAGACAGGCGACCGCGCGCCCCGCCGAGTCCAGCGCCACCCACGCGTCGCCAAAGCGCACAGCGGACTCCGGCAGGGCGGCGTCGACAGCCGTCACGGCGAGCGCCGGCAGCGCCAAAGCCAGCTCCTCCGAGGTGGGAGCGAAAGGCGTAAGCCGCCCGTCCACCCCCCGCCCCAGCCGCACCCCGCAGCCCACGTCCAGCCCCCGCCCGCCGAGCCCAGAGAGCCGCGCGACGACGCAAGCGTCCACCTCCCGCAGCCGCCGGGCGTAGGTGCCGACAGGCAGATCATTCGCGTCCACCGACGTACCGTTCATGGCGCCAGCATCCCCCGCCGCGCGAGGTCAGGAAAGCACCCCCGACCCGCCGTTCGTTTCCGGCCTTCAAAAGCTGAGCACCGCGCGCGCTCGGCCCCAGCGCTACGGCAGGCGACAGGCCGCCAGGAGGTGCGAAGTGAGCCGTTTTGACTCGTGCTCTGCTGCGCGGCGGCTCGCGGGGACGCAATCGTTGGGCCAGCGTTTCGAGATGGCCCAAGAGCCTCCGCGGCCTGGCCTGACTAGACGGCGGCGCGGAGCTCGCGTGTGGGGAACCAGCCTGCGGGGGTTGGTTCTAGCGCCAGCTCCAGGGGGGCGGTGTCCTCGTCGTCGATGCTCGCCAGCTCATCGACGTCGAAGAGCGGTGCCGCGCCCTTGTGGGCGACGATGGACCTCAGCAGGCGGTCGGCGAAGGAGGAGACCGGGGTCGCGCCGGTCTCCCACCTTGAGATGGTGGGGCCGCTGACGCCCATGAGGCGCGCTAGCTCGGTCCCTTTGAGGTGCAGGCGTTTGCGCAGCCATCGGAACTCGGCCGCCGTCAGCCGGCCCCGCTTGCGCACCAGGGCGTTGGTGACGAGGCGCTCCAGCTCCCGGAGCCCCTCGAGCCTGGTCTGGGCCACGCGGCCACACGCGCAGCAACGCAGCACCGTGACACCGACCAGGCGTACCGACTCAAGACCCAGCAGCCGATGCTCGCCGACGCCGCGCTCAAACGCCTCACTTCCGCATTCACAGTTCATCTTCGTCACCTCATGGCCGGTAGGTCGTCACCACCGTGACGTGGCCCTTGGCTTCCAACTCGACGACGACGATCAAGCCGTTCGCGCTCTCCACGCACCAGCGCCCGGTCGTTCGGGAGCGATAGACGTCGCCGGTGGCGAGGGTCTCCACTACGTCCCACTCGTCGATATCGCCGTCTCGCATGGCCTCCCACCCGTGCGGATCGGCGACCCAGTAAGGAGTCAGCGTTCGCTCGGATGATCGACTCGGCTTGCGACGGCTTGTAGCGCCACGGACTCATGCCACCAGGTTGCACTGATCTTGCGAAATTCGCAATTTATGCGGCATAATAGCGCCTTGACAACAATCGACACGAGTGCCGGGGGTGCACGCTGCTTCCGCCTTACCGAGGCAGACGGCGCGGCGTGCGGACGCAGGCGCCGCAGGCGTCGGACCGCTTACTGGTCGGGCTGCCTCGCCGCTACTTCGTCGCCGCGCACTTGCCGCCGAGGCGCACGGTGAAGTCGACGCGCCGGTTTTGCCTGAAGGCGCTCTCGGTTTCGCCCTCGACGCGGGGCAGCGACTCGCCGAAGCCGCGGATGAGCAGGAGGCTCTTGTCTACGCCGCGCGCGACGAGGTAGTCGCGGACGCGGGAGGCTCGCCTCTGGCTGAGCGTGTAGTTCGATTCGTCGGTGCCGTCTTCGTCCGCGTGGCCGTTGACCGCGATCTCGGTGATGAGATCGTTGGCCTGGATGGTCGACGCGAGCTGCGCCAGCACGGACTTCGCCTGCTCGCTGAGGGTTGAGCTGGCCTTGTCGAAGTACACGAGCTCCTCGATGGAGAAGCGGCACTCGGGGTCGATGTCCTCGGGCGGGGGGAGGGTGTCGCGGGTGATCTTGCTCGCGTCGTCGGGGCAGCCGTCCTGGTCCTCGAAGCCGTTATAGGTCTCGGGCTGCGTCGGGCACTTGTCCAGCCGGTCGGGGATGCCGTCGCCGTCGCGATCTTCCAGCACGATGGCGTCCGGGCAGCCGTCCTGGTCGTCGATGCCGTTATAGTCCTCGGCCTTGAGCGGGCACTTGTCGACGAGGTCCGGCACGCCGTCCTGGTCGTTGTCCAGGTCCGGGCAGCCGTCCGTGTCCGCGAACCCGTCGAAGTCCTCCGGCTGCGTCGGGCAGCGGTCGTCCACGTCGGGGATGCCGTCCTTATCGCTGTCGCCGGCCTTCGGCGCCCACTGGACGCCCGCGACGAATCGAAAGGTCGGCGAGCCGATGCCCCGGACGATCCCCGTGCCGACCGCGGTCTGCAGCGACAAGCCCGGGATGATGTACCACTTCGGCCCCAGCAACCACTCCAGCGTCGTGGTGTCGCCGGACTGAAAGATGTCGTCGAAGGGCGTGTGCCCAAACAGCTCCGTGGCGATGGCGAGCTTGTCGCGCACGGCCTCGACCTCGACGCCCAAGCCGTAGGTCAGCTCGTTTCCGAAGGTCTGGTTGAAGAAGTCGACCTCCTGGGTCCGCACGCGCACGCCAGCGTTCAGGCTGGTCACCGTGCGGTCGGTCCGGTAGTCGAAGATCACCCGCCCGAGGATCCCGACCCCGGGGTCGCCACGAAAATGGTCGCCGTCGCCGATGGGGATCGTCGCGCCCACCGACACGCCCAGCCCCGGCCCGCCCAGCGTGTTGTCGAGCAGGCGCCCCCGAATCCGCACCTGCATGTCCGCCAAACCGGCGCCGCTGACCGGCGCGATGGCCCGGGTGTCGGGGTCGCTCCTGAGGATGAGCGCGATGGGCAGGTCCACCTCGAGCTGCGCGACCCCGAAGAGGCCAATGCCCAGGTTCACGTCGATGTAGTCGGCCTGATCGATGAACTTCTCGCTGTAGGGGCCGGTCTCGAGCGAGAAGCTGTTCTCCTCGTGCCAGAACATCACCGAGCCGTAAGGCCGCCACCCGGGCGCGACCAGGCTCTGCTCGACCGACCACATCCGGTAGTGGCCGCCGGCCCCGAAGTAGTCCTCCACATTCACGTTGGGCTTCGGCTGCTGCGCCTCTGCCGGCGTCGCCGCCGAGCCGACGCCGCCGATGGCCAACGCCAGCGCGAGGGCGACCCGCCGGCGCCGCCCGAGCCCCCACAGCGCCAGCCCCAGCACGCACAGCGCCCAGGGCAGGGCGCCGCCGCTGCCGTCCGCCGCCCCGCACCCGGTGTAGTCGCCGCCCGTCAGCTCGGCGACCGAGAAGTCGTCGGTCCCGTCGTTGGGGTCGGTGCCGTTGAGGATCTCGACGCCGTCGAGCACGCCGCCCCCATCCGTGTCGGCCACGAGCGGGTTCGTCGGCTTGAAGCCGCCCACGCCCTCGACCTCGAGCTTGTCGTTGAGCAGGTCCCCGTCGGTGTCCGGCCGCTTCGGGTCGGTCTTGTAGACCAGCAGCTCGACCCGATCCGTGAGCCCGTCGCCGTCCGAATCGGCCAGCCCGTCCTTCGGGTCGTTCGGGTTGCCCTCGCCCGGGTCGATGCGGCCGTTGTCGTTATTGTCCTCGCCCGGCGACGCTTCGCACACCCCCGGCACGGCCTTCGACCCGTCGCACACGCCGTCGTCGTCGGAGTCCGGGTCCTTCGGGTTCGTCGTCGTCGACGGGTCGAGGTCCGGCTTGAACAGGCTCATCGCCGTGTTCGGCGTGCCGCGGGTCAGCCCGAACTCGGTGCCGTCCTGAATCCCGTCCCGGTCGGTGTCCACGGACAGCGGGTCCGTGCCCAGCGTGACCTCCTGGCCGTCCGGCAGCCCGTCGTCGTCGGAGTCGGCGTCCTTCGCGTCGGTGAGGAGGGTGGCCTCGAGCACGTCCGAGAGCCCGTCGTCATCGTCGTCCGGGTCCGAGCAGTTGAGCTTCCCGTCCTCGTCGAAGTCCGCGATGTCGTCGGCCGTCGGCGTGCTGGCCGCCGAGCGCGAGTCGGTCTCACACTCCGCCTCGCGCTGGTCGTCGACCCCGTCGTTGTCGTCGTCGG
>CAZNZH010000156.1:0-9570 GCA_964577445.1 uncultured Myxococcales bacterium | reverse complement strand
TCCGCGCTGGCCGTGCCCACGAGGTTGACGGGGGCCACGCTCGCCTCGGCGGTGCGCGGGCGGTTGTGGGTCGTGCGCGGCGGAGGCTGCGGGAGCGGCGGCAGCTCGAAGCGGCGCGTGGTCGGCCGCTTGCGAGGCGGCGGGATCGGCAAGGGCGGCAAGAACCCGGGCGGCGGCGGGTCGTAGGGCCTGGCGCCGCCTGACTTCGCGGCCTCTTCTTCGGCGGCGAACGGGTTCACGTCCAAAGGCGCGGACGGCTTTCGCGGCTTCGGAGGCACCAAGCCGTCGAAGGGGGTCGGCTCCTTGGGCGCCCGGCGCGCGCTCGCTGAGATGATCTCGGTCGCATCGGCGTCACCGGCGGCCGCGGGCTCGGCGGTGGGCCGGCTCGCCGGTTCGTCCGTGTCTTCCTGCTCAGCCGAGGCCTCGGCAACCTCGCCAGCCGCGTCGGCGGCGGTCCGCAGCGCCGCCTCCCGCGCCGCCTGCTCATCGGCCGCCTCCTTGTGCGCCGCCTCCCGCGCCCGCCGCGCCTCGTCTTCCCGCACGGCCCCGCAGTAGCGCTGCACCTCGTCGGCCAGCGCTTGGACGTCGCGGACGATGCTCCGGGCGTCGTGGCCCGCCTCCCGCTGCGCGCGGATGAGGTCCAGGGGGTCGGCCCCCCGCAAGGGCTCCACGTCGCGGCGGTAGCGCCAACGCAGGTACTCCTCGCGAAAAGCCAGCACGTCGCGCGCCAGGGTCGGCTCCAGCGCCGGCTGAGCCCGCCGCGTCTGCTTCGCCGCCAGGGAGCGAAGCACCCGCTCGACCTCCTCGACGGGCAAGGCGCCCAAGCGCTGCCGGCTGGCCTGCGGCACCTGCACCCACGAGGTCCAGACCGCCAGATCGTCGGAGCTGAGCGGCAGATGCCCCTCCACCGCGCTGTCCGAGGTGCCCAGCCGGTCGAAGAACCAGCCGGCGAGGTCCAGCAGCGCCCCCAGCCCCACCGTGCTCGCGCCGATCTCGGCGAGGGCGAGGCGCCGCTGCAACCCGCGGTCGCCCGGCCGGTGCTCCTCGGGCAGGTCCTGGTCGCGCAAGTGCTCGAGGATGGCCGACCAGAGGGTGCGCCGCGCGGGCGGCGCCATCGGCTCGAGCAGCGCGCGGCACCCGTCGAGATCGTGGTTCGGCCGCGCGATCACGCGAAAGAAGCGCGTCTCCCAGAGGTGGCCCAGCGGGCTGGGCCAGCCGGTCTGCTCCTCGAGCGCACCCCACGCGGCGCCGATGGACTGGGCCTCATCGCTGCCCATGGCGCGGGCCACCGCCGGCGAACGCACCGACGCGAAGCCGATGCCGTGGCCGCGCATGACCACCACGGGGCTCAGCAGCGCCAGCGCGCCGCCGAAGCCGGGCAGAGTGCTCAGCCGGTCGCCCAAGAAGTCGCGGATCTCGCTCGAGACGGTGAGCCCCGGGCGCAGCACCGAACGATCGAGCGTGATCGCGCGGGCCAGCGCCTCGATCCCTTCGGGGCTGCCCAGCAGATCGACCGCGCGCTCGACGTCGAGGCCCACCGGCTCGATCTTGTCGGCGATGAGCCGCTCCACGAACACGGCCAGCGCCGGAGCCACCGCCGAAGGGTACCCGGTCAGCGAATCCTCGCGCAGGGCTTCGACGACGCGCGGCATCTCCGACAGCGACCGCCGCCCGACCGCGCGCACTGCGAAGCGGGGGAAATCGGTCTCGGCGAGGCTCGGCGGCGGGAGCTGCCCGAGGAGTGTGGAGATGCTGAACACGAGGCAAACTTTGATACAGATCGCGTCTGGAGGAAACACCGTTCCCCAAACCCTTCTGCCGCAACGCCGAGCGGAATCGTGGCGCCCGGTCCGCGTCAGCCCTCACCCTGTTCGGCCGCCAGCCGGCGCCGCTCACCCGCCAGCGCCAGCCGCTGCCTGCGCCGCGCCTGCGCCTCCGCGTGCCGCAGCCGCTCCTCAGGCGTCTCGGGCAAAAGCGGCGTCACAAGGCACGGCCGCCCGTCCGCGTCGATGGCCACAAAGGTCAGGTACGCGCTCATCGTGTGCACCCGCTCGCCGGTCAGCGGGTCCTCGGACTCCACCCGCACGCCGACCTCCATCGAGGTCCGCCCGACGTAGTTCACCTTCGCCTTCAGGTTCACCACATAGCCGACCCGAATCGGCGCGAAGAAGTCCACCGCGTCGATGGCCGCCGTCACCACGATCTGGCGCGCGTGCCGCTGGGCCGCCATGGCCGCGCACATGTCGACCCACCCCATCACCGCTCCGCCGAACGCCGTCCCCAGCGCGTTCGCGTGCCCGGGCAGCACCAGCTCGTTCATCTCGACCGCCGACACGCTGGGCGCCCTGGCTGTCCCCTCATCCATCCCCATAACCTCCCGCAGCCGATGCGCACGGCCCGCCTTGCCAGCGCGCCTTGCTCTGTTACGCTCCCGTCCCATTCCAGCCCACAAGCGAGCGCCGCCATGCCTGCACACAGCGACCCGGCCGCCGACCACATCATCCACGAGCTCGAAGGTCAAAACGTGCCCCGAGTGCGCCTGGGCGGCTTCGACATCGACGGCATCTTGCGCGGCAAGTACATCACCGTCGACAAGCTCTGCTCGGTCCTCGAGTACGGCATGGGCTTCTGCGACGTCATCTTCGGCTGGGACTGCCACGACGAGCTCTATAACGGCATCGGCGTCGAGCTGACCGGCTGGCACACCGGCTACCCCGATCTCCAAGCCACCATCGACCGCACCAGCCTCCGCCGCGTGCCCTGGGAAGGCGACATCCCCTTCTTCCTGCTCGATTTCGCCCTGCCCGACGGCACGCCCTACCCCGCCAGCCCGCGCCAGGTGCTCCGGCGCGTCATCGATCACGCAAATAACCAGGGATATACGGCGCATCTGGCGACCGAGTACGAGTTCTACGTGTTCGCCGAGACGCCGGACTCGGTGCGCACCAAGGGGTACCGCGGACTTCAGCACGCCGACCCCGGGATGTTCGGCTACAGCGCCCTCAGGGCGAGCGCGGCCCAGCCGATCATGTGTGATCTCACCGAGCTGCTCGACGCCTTCGGCATCCCCGTCGAGGGCATCCACACCGAGACCGGCCCGGGCGTCTACGAGGCGGCCATCGCCCACGACGAGACCCTGCTGGCGGCCGACAACGCGGCGCTCTTCAAGACGGCGGCCAAAGAGATCCTCGGCCGCCACGGCCTGATGCCGAGCTTCATGGCCAAGCCCTTCGCGCATCTGCCCGGCTGCTCCGGCCACACCCACCAGAGCCTGTGGCACCGCGGCCAGCCGGCCTTCCACGACCCCGACGACGCCCTGGGCATGTCGCCGCTCTTCAAGAGCTACGTCGCGGGCGTGCAGGCGCTGCTGCCCGAGTTCATGGCGCTCTACTGCCCGACCATCAACAGCTACAAGCGCACGGTGCCCGGCATGTGGGCGCCGACGAACGCGACCTGGGGCTTCGAAAACCGCACCGCGTCCCTGCGCGTCATCCGCAGCGCGTCGGGCAAGGGCACGCGCGTCGAAAACCGCCTCGTGGGCTCCGACGTCAACCCGTACCTCGCGGGCGCGGCGACCCTGGCCGCCGGCCTGTGGGGCATCGAGCAGGGCCTCGAGCTGGGCGCGCCGGTGGTCGGCAACGCCTACGCCACGGACGCCGAAGCCACCGGCTCAGCGCTACCCCGCTCCCTGGCCCAAGCCGCCGACCTGCTCGACAAGAGCGAGGTCGCGCGCCGCCTCTTCGGCGACGCCTTCGTCACCCACTACGTCGCCACCCGCCGCTGGGAGGTCGCCCAGTTCGCCAAAGCGGTCACCGACTGGGAAATGTCCCGCTACTTCGAGATTATCTGAGCGGGGCAGCGGCCGTGGAAACCATCCGAATCTCAAGCCTCGGCCTCCCGCTGGTCTGTCACGTCGCCGGTCCCCGCGACGCGCCGCCGGTCGTGTTGCTGCACGGCTTCCTCGACACCGGCACGGCGTTTGAGCCCGTCGCCCGGGCGCTGAGAGCGCAGCACCGCGTCCTGGCGCTGGACCAGCGCGGCTTCGGGCTGAGCGCGCACCTCGGCCCCGGCGGCTACTACCACTTCCCGGACTACCTGCTGGACCTCGACGCGCTCTTTCGCGCCGAGATCTCCGGGCGCGCGGTCATCGTCGGCCACTCCATGGGCGCGACCGTCGCCTGCTACTTCGCCGGCACCTTCCCCGAGCGCGCCCGGGCCATGGTGCTGCTCGACGGCATCGGCCCGCCCGCGGGGCCGCCGCCCGAGCGCCACCCCGACGTGCTGCGCGGCTTCATCGAGGACGTCCGCCGCCACGAGCAGCACACCGACGCCGGCGCGCCCGATCTCGAGGCCATGGCCCGCCGCATCGGCCGCCTGTCCACCCGCGCCGAGCCCCAGCGCCTGTCCGCCCTCGCCCGCGCGGCCTCAGTCCAGGGCCCCGACGGCCGCTGGCGCTGGCGCTTCGACCCGCTGCACCGCACCCGCGGCCCCATCCCCTTCGACCCGGTGCGTTTCCGCGCCTTCCTCGCGCGCATCACCTGCCCGTCGCTGCTGCTTTGGGCCGAGGACTCGCCGATGCACACGAGCGACGAGGCCGAGCGCTGCGCGGCGCTCCGGGATCTCACGGTGCAGACCCTCGCGGGCGTGGGCCACAACATGCACCACGAGCGCCCCGACGCGGTGGCGGACGCGATCTCGGGCTTCGTCGCCAGCCTCGGGCCTGACCACCGCCCATGACGCGGCCCATCGCCATCGTCAACATCAACGTCTCGCCGCGCACCCTCGACGGCTGCCGCGCCATCGCCAAGGCGCTCGAGGAGCTGGAGCCCGGGCTGCGCGTCATCACCGTCCATTATAAGGATGTGCTGGCCGGCGCGCTGAAGTCGAAGCGCCCGCGCGCCGTGGTGCTTGGGCCAAATGACACACCCTTCCCGGCCTATCCGCCCGAGTTCGATGGTTTTTTGGCCTGGGTGCGGGCGCGGCGCGGGCCGACCTTGGGGATCTGCGGCGGACACCAGGCGCTCGCCATGGCCCACGGCTCGCCGGTGGGGCCGGTCTTCGCGGTGCCCGGGGCCACCGAGAGCTACGCCGGGATGCCGAAGATCTCGGGCGAGGTCACCGTGCGGCTCTTGGGCGAGCTCGACCGCCTCTTCGCGGGGCTCCCCGACGAGATCGCCGTCGCGTCGAGCCACGTCGACGAGGTCAAGGAGGTCCCGCCGGGCTTTCGCCTGCTGGCCCTGGGCGATCCCTGCCACATCCAGGCCATCCGCGCCGACCGGCGGCCGATGGTGGGTTTCCAGTTTCATCCCGAGCGCGCCACGAGCGGTCAGGCGGGCAGGAAGATCCTCAGCAATTGGCTGAAGCACCTGCCCGATTAGGGCGGCGCTGGCGCGGGCGCGGTCAGGGCTTGGGGCTGCCGATGACCGGCGGCGTCCCGTAACGGATGGCCTTGAAGTAGCCGCGCCACAGCTCGCGGGCCTGCGGGGTGAAGACGACGAAGTGGTCCGCTTTTTTCACGTCGCTCTCGTCGAACTGGCGGATGACGGCGGTGCGGCGCTCGCCGGTCGAGGTCAGCACGTTCGAGCCGACCGGCGGCTTCAGGACCGGCAGCCCGCGCAGGATGTGTGCGGGGCTGACCAGGGCGACCGGCTCCATCAGCGGCACACCGCCCGCTGCGGCCATGAAGGCGGCGCCGACGGTGGGGGTGGCCTCGTCGAAGATGCCGGTGGTGATGAAGACGTGCTTGGCGCGGCCGCCCGCCGGGGGCTCGAGCCAGTAGCGGGCGTAGTTGATGGGGTCGGTGGCGTCGACCAGCATCTGGATGATGCTCAGGCCGGGGTGGAAGGTGTTGAGGGCGTCGTCGTCCGCGCTCAGCACTTCGCGGACCAGGAGGCGGAAGTCGAGCGGGTCTTTGCGTCGCAAGAGCGTCTCGATGAGGACGCCGCCCGCGCCCGAGAGCACGCCGCCCTGAATGGTGGGGTCGGAGGCGAAGAGCAGCGCGCCGGCGAGCCCGCCGTGGGAGTGGCCGAAGAAGTGGATGTTGTCGGGGTCGAAGGCGACGGCCTCCTCGACCTTGGTGGCGCCTGCGGGCATGTCGAAGCGGTGCTCGGCGAACATGTGGGCGAGGGTGAAGCTGTCGGCGGCGGCCTGGCGAAAGCCGGTGCGGCCCGCGCGGGGGTTGAGGAAGTTGAAGCTCAGCAGCTCGATCTGCCACTTCGGGTCGCCGCGCAGGCCGTGAAGCGGCTGGTCGATGCAGATGACCGCGGCGCGCTCGGTGATCAAGTCGACGACGACCTGGTCGCAGCTCGTCCAACTGCCGCCGGTGCCGTGGCTGTAGAGGACGATGGGCCAGCCGGCGGGGGGCGGCGAGCCGACGGGGACGAGCAGGCGGAAGCGGATGGTCTCGTCGAGCTGGACGGCGGGGGTCTCGCCGTCGACGAAGACGAGATCGCCGCCCGTCGACTCGTAGGGCTTGGTGCCCGCCTGGAAGTTGGGCGCGACGTAAGTGCCAGAAAACTCGTGATAATCTGCGGACTTGTCGACGGTCTTGTCGTAGTGAACCTCCGTGACCTCCGGCGATGCGCGCTCGGTGATGAAGCGCGCGAGGCGCCGCAGCTCGACGGTCGCGTGCTGGGTCGTGAAGCAGGTCGCGACCGCCAGATCCTCAGCGAGTAGCTGACTATTCGGGAGCCACGCGCGCAGCGGCGCCAAGCTGGCGTCGGTGGCGAGCGCCTGGGTGAAGGCCGCGCTGACGCCCAGGTGCTTGCCGGACGCGTCGACCACCCCGCGGGTCACCAGCGCGCAGTAGGTGGCGCCCTCGCGGAGCGGGAACCCGAAGACCGGCCGCATCGCCAGCGTGTTGGGCCGGTAGTAGGGGTCGGTGCCGCCGCCGTAGAAGTAGAAGAGCAGCGGCATCTGCGAGCCGTAGCCCACGCCGTCGGGGGTCACGTCGACCAACTGCACGACCGCCTTCGGGTCGTGCATGGTCACCTGCGGCTCGGGCAAAATCGCGGTGTCGATAGCGCCATTGAGCTCGAAATAAACCGACCCGTTCAGCCCAAACCCGTCCAGCGCCTCTTCGCCATAGGCGAGATACGCGAGGAGCAGGTCGTTACCCTCGGCCGGGAAGCGCGACAGGTCCAAGTGCCCATCGGCCTTCCGCCGCCGGTCCGTAGGCCAAGGCACCGCGGTCCAGTCGCTGCCGTCCGGCTCAAACCGAGGGGTGGCCCCCACGGGAAGCGAGGCGTAGTCCAGCCCCAGCCCAGGCGCCGAAACATCAGGCGCCACCTGAGCATCCGAGGCATCCGAGCCCGCGTCGCCGCCGCCATCCGAGGCGTCAGCCAGCGCGTCGCCGCCCCCATCCGAGGCGTCGGCAGCATCGACCGCCCCCGAGCCCCCCCCGTCGCAAGCCCCGCCCGCAACCAACCCCAGCGAGAGCAGCAACCCCAGCCCCAGCGACCTCATCGAGCCCCTCCCAAGCGACCCAACCCAGCCGCCAGCGCAGCCTATAGAACCCCCGGCCCCGCAACAAGCAGCCACCGCGGCGCCCGCGCCGGCGCGTCGCACCCGCCCGGTGCGCGTGGCACAATGCGGCCATGGGCGACGCAGCCGACACCGATTGGGAGCGCTTGTTGGGGGCCGAACGGCACCTGCAGCGCCTGCTTCCAGAAGCAGTTCTAGTCGGCGGAACCGCCGCCACGCTCCATGCGGGACATCGCACAAGTCTGGACGGCGACCACGTGCTCACGGACCTGCGCGAGCGCTTCGACGAGGTGCTCGCGCAGCTTGAGCGCGCCGCCGGCTGGCAGACCGCCCGCGTGCGGCGCCCGGTCCCGGTGCTGGGCTCTCTCGACGGCATGCTCACCGGCATCCGCCAACTACGCCGAACGCAGCCGCTCGAGACGGAGGTGGTCGCCGGCCTCTGCGTCCCGACGCTGCCGGAGATGGCGCGCATCAAGGCGTGGCTGCTCGCCATCCGGCGCACGGTGCGAGACTACCTCGACACCGTCGTCCTCTTTGAGCGCCTGGGCCGAGACGGCGTCCTCGACGCGCTGCGACCCTTCGACTCTCTCTACGCCCAACCGACAGGCGCATCGCCGCTTGCTGAGGTCGTTTCCCGACTCGCCGAGGCCGCGCCCGAAGATCTGGCAGCGGTCGAGCTGCGCATGTACCGCGGGCTCGTCGAGCCGTGGAGTGAATGGGAGTACGTCGCGCAGCGTGGCCGTCACTGGGCCACCGTCATCGCGCCCCTGCTACTCGGAGCATCCAGTTGAGCACCTCGACCCTCGAGCAGTCGGCAGCGCTGTGGAACCGCCGCGGCCTGGACCTGCGCAGTGTTGAAACACTGGCGCAGATCCTCGACCGCGGCAGCCTCGACGATTGGCGCGCGCTCTACGCCCTGGTGCTGTCCGATACCGACCTGCGCAAGCGCGTTCGCCGCGTCGTGGCGACGGTCCCCATCTACCTCCCGCATTTCTGGCTCGCCGCCCTAGCCGCCGCCGGCGAGCCGGTGGATTTCGACTACCCGCTGCCGCCGCCGGACCTCGGCGACATCTGAGGCGATGGCGCCAGCGCCCGCGCCGTCCACGGCAGCGCCCACTTCGTCACCGCCCCAGGCGGCGGCCGCCCCTCCGGCGCGACCGTCGACGACCTCTTCGCGCCGCTGAGCTTCGCCTCTCACGGACAGGCGCGCCATGGCGGCGCCTTCGTGACGGGACGGACCGCCATCGCGATGTCTCCCGAGGTGATTCGCGAGTTCGGAGGAGGCGCCGAACCACAGACCAGCCTCACGCACATGTTACTGTCACTCCTCACGCGCGACGCCCAAGGCACTGCGGGCCGCGTCGTCCTGCTAGGTGACCCGGGCAGCGGCAAGACCATGCTCACCCGCTACCTCACCGTCTGGGCCGCCGGTGGCTTCGACCTCGAAGGCATCGACCGCCCTCCCGAGCTCGTCCCCCTCCGCATCCCATTTCGCGAGTATCTCGCAGAGGTCGACCACGGCAAATCCACCGGAATCATCGACTTCCTCGTGGGCCAAGCCAAAGACGTGCTGCAAGTCCCCCGCGACGCCGCCTTCTTCAAGACCCTCCTCGACTCCGGCCACGCCCTCGTCTTGCTCGACGGCCTCGACGAGGTCGCCCGCACCGACACTCGCCAGAGAGCCCGCGACTGCGTCCGCGCCTTCGCCGAGGCGTGGCCTCGCAGTCCGATGCTCGTGACGAGCCGCATCGTCGGCTACGACGACGCCGCCCTGCCCAGCGTCCGGACCGAGGGCGACGCTCGCAATCCGCTGCCCGCCAGCGCCTGCTTCAGTCACCTGACCCTGGTCCCCCTCACCGACGAGGCCCTCGACGAGCTGATCCGCCGGTGGTATCGCGCCCAAATTCCCGCCGACCTGGGCGAGGAGATGGACGCCGCCGGCCCGACCCGTCGCCGCATCGTCGAGAGCGCCATTGTTGCCTCCGGCTCGTGGGGCAATTCCGCGCAACATCACCTCGTCGCCTCCCTCACGCGCCTGGCCCGCTTCTCGACCCGCCACGCCCAGG
Source organism: uncultured Myxococcales bacterium (assembly GCA_964577445.1). GTDB lineage: Bacteria > Myxococcota_A > UBA9042 > PHBI01 > JACKFB01 > JACKFB01. Next base: position 22 of record CAZNZH010000156.1, on the reverse strand, counting down.
GCGTGCGCGACGCCGTCCCCGA
>CAZNZH010000155.1:0-9614 GCA_964577445.1 uncultured Myxococcales bacterium | reverse complement strand
CGGGCACTTCAGCTCAGCGGACGAGGCCTTCATCGAGCAAGCGGGCGCGAGCATGGCGCGCGCGGGGCTGGCGGTCTTCGCCCCCGACAGCCGCTCGTATCAGGCCAGGATCGGGGGCGACTCGTGCGAAGCGCAGATCGCCAGGGCGCTGTGGGAACGAGCCGCGATGCCGTTGGTCGGGCTGCAGCTCCGAGAGGAGATGAGCGCGCTCGCGTACCTGCGCGCGCGGCCGGAGGTCGACCCGACGCGCATCGGCATCAACTCGCACTCGGGCGGCGCGCAGCGGGCGATGGCGCTGGCGATGGCGATGCCCGGCGTCCGGGTCGTGGGCCGCGACGACGAGTTCAGCTCGCGGCTCTACTGGCCCTGCGAGGTGCAGGCGGCCGGGCAGTGCGAGCCGCAGCCCCACTGCACCGTCATCCCCGGCGTCACCGAGCCGGTCCGCGACGCGCTGCAACGCCAGAGCGCGGTGCCCTTCGTCGAGACCACCCGCCCCTACCAGCCCGCCATGAGCCCCGAGGCGGCCACCGCCCTGGCCCTCCTCTTCGCCGCCCTGCTCGACCCCTAGCCAGTCAATTTTGCTCAATGACTTCGGGACGTTACCGGCAAGAGATGGTGCGGCCGGCGCCGGGGCGCGGCGGCCGTCAGTTGGAGAACATCACGCCGGCCACGGCGCCGGTCATCATCGCGGCGAGGGTGCCGCCGATCATGGCGCGGAAGCCGAGGCGGGCGAGGTCGTGGCGACGCGAGGGCGCGATGCCGCCGATGCCGCCGATCTGGATGCCGATGCTGGCGAAGTTGGCGAAGCCGCACAGCGCGTAGGAGGTGATGACGGCCGAGCGCGGGCTGAGCGCTTGGGCGGTGGACTGAAGCTCGCCCAGGTGAAGGAAGGCGATGAGCTCGGTGAGGACGATCTTCTCGCCCAGCAGCATCCCGACCGTGCGCGCCTCGTCCCAGGGGATGCCCATGAGCAGCGCCATGGGGGCGAAGATCCAGCCGAAGAGGAGCTGAAGCGACAGGGACAGGCCGACCAGCGAGCCGACAAAGCCGAGGATGGCGTTGAACATGGCGATGACGGCGACGAAGACCAGCAGCATCGCGCCGATGTTGAGCGCGAGGGTGAGGCCCTCCAGGGTGCCGCGCGAGAGCGCGTCGATGCCGTTGACGTCGGGGCGCGCGACGCTGAGCTCGGTCCTGCCCATGGTCGTCGGCGTGCCGGTCTCGGGGACCATGAGCTTGGCGATGGCCAGGGCCGCCGGGGCGCTCATGATGCTGGCGGTGACGAGGTGGCCGGCGATGCCGGGGATGTGCCCGAGCACGCCGACGTAGATCGCCATGACGCCGCCCGCGATGGTCGCGAACCCGCCGACCATCACCGCGTGGAGCTCCGAGCGCGTCATCGCCTCGACGAAGGGCCGGATCACCAGCGGCGCCTCGGTCTGGCCGACGAAGATGTTGGCGGCGGCGGACAGGCTCTCCGCGCCGCTGGTGCCCATGGTGCGCTGCATCAAGCGGCCGAAGAGCCTCACCAGCCACTGCATCAGGCCGTAGTGGTAGAGCAGCGCCATGAGCGCCGAGAAGAAGACGACCGTGGGCAGGATCCAGAAGGCCAGGGTCTTCACGGGCGGCGAGATGTGCCCGATGTAGGTCGTGGTCTCGCGCACGCCCTCGTGGATGACGGTGATGTCGTGGGGCTCGATGGTCTGAAAGACGAAGTCGCTGCCGGCCTCAGAGAAGGACAGCAGCTTGCGGACGCCGACGTCGACGCCCTGAAAGAGGAGCTGGCCCGCGTCGGGCAGCAGGATGACGACGCCCAGGGCGAGCTGAAGGGCCACCCCCCAGAGGACCGGGCGCCAGCGGACCGCGGGGCGGTCAGTCGAGAGCAGCCAGGCGACGAAGACCAGCCCGACGAGGCCCATGGCGGAGTAGAGGCGTTCCACCCTCACGCTGATAGCACGCGCGCCAGCCGGTGCCTACGGGGCCAGGGAAGCCCTCGCGGCCGTGGCAGCCGCGGGCCCGTCAGGCGCCGAACTGCTCACACCAGAGCTCGACCAGCACCAGGGCGAAGAGCTGGCGGCCGGCGACGAAGGGCTGGTCCGGCGCGCGGTCCAGCAGGGTCGCGACCGCCGCCGGGGCGAAGAGCCCGCGGCTGGCCACGCGCGCTGGGGAGAGCAGGTCGCGGGCCATGGCCGGCCAGCGGTCGCCGAAGAGCGACAGCGGCACCCGGACCGGGCCTTTCGGGCGCTGAGCCAACGCCTTCGGGAGGCGGCCGGCGGCGACGCGGCGCAGCAGGCGCTTTTCGGCCGGGGGGAGCCCGCCGACCTTGTAGGAGCGAGGCAGCGGCAGCACGGCCTGGACCACCGCGTCGTCCAAAAACGGGTAGCGCGCCTCCAGCCCCCAGGCCATCGCGATGCGGTTTTCCCGGCCGAGGTGGTAGCTCGGGAGCCAGTCGGTGAGATCGCGGTCGATGAGGCGATCCAGGGTCGAGGCGGCCACAGCGCGGCCGCTGGCGCCTCGCGGATCGGGCGGCGGCGGCGGCGGGGAGGCGGCGGCGCGGACGGCGGCGGCCAGGGCGGGCGTGGTGATGGCGGCGCGCTCGCCGGAGTCGAAGAGCGCGGTGACCGACTCGAGGCGGGTGTTGAGGCTGTCCGCGGTCAGGGCGGCGATGAGGCGCGCCCGGGCGCTGGGGTCGGACAGGGCCCCCGGGTAGGGCCCGAGGCCGCGGGTCCAGGCCAAAGGCGGGTGGCGCAGGCCGAAGGCGGCCGCCCGCGCGAGGTGGGGGTGGCGGGCGGCCCGGTCGAGGAGCTGCTGGTGCGGGTAGCTCCCGAACAGCTCGTCAGCACCTTCGCCGCAGAGCACCGCCTTCACGTGCCGCGACGCCTCGCGCGCCAGCGCCCACAGCCCGATGAGGTCGGCGTTGGCCACCGGCTCCTCCATGGCCCGCACGATCGCCGGCAGCGCGTCCAGATCGTCGGGCACGAGGTGGACGGCGTGCCACGGCCCCCCAGCCAGCCCGGCGGCCAGCTCCGCGAAGGCCAGCTCGTCCTCGGCGGGGTCGTAGCCGTGGGAGAAGGCCGGCGCCCCGGGGTTGGACTGGCCCGCGCAGGCCGCGATGATGGACGAGTCGAGGCCGCCGGAGAGATAGAGCCCCACGGGCGCGTCGCCGTGGCTGAGCCGGGTCGCGGTCGCGCGGTCTAGCGCCAGCCCGAGATCCGCGCTCGCCTCCGCCAGACCGCCCGGCGGTGCCACGCCGCGGCCCGACGCTGGCGGCCAGTACCAGCGCCGAAACACACCGCCCCCGTCGCGGTCGAGCACGGCGAGGGAGCCGGCGGGCACCGGCTCGACCCCCGCGAAGAGGCTCTGCCCAGCGCCCACATGCCGCTGGGCCAGGAAGTGGTCCAACGCGCGGGGGTTCAGGCGCGGGCTGAACCCCGGGAGCGCGCACAGCCCTTTGACCTCCGACGCCACCGCGACGCAGTGCGCCCCGCGCCACAGGACCAGGGGCGCGATGCCGAAGCGGTCGCGCGCGACCAGCAGCTCGCCGCGCTCCGCGTCCCACAGGGCGAACGCGAAAAACCCCCGCAGGCGCTCGACGACGCCGGGCCCCCAGGCGCGATACCCGTGGAGGATGACCTCGATGTCGCAGGCGGTGGCGAAGCGCGCGCCGCCGCGGGCCAGCTCGTCACGGAGCGCGCGGTAGTTGTAGATCTCGGCGTTCGCCACCAAGACCAGCGGGCCGTCGATGATGGGCTGGGCCCCATCGTGCGGCGCGACGATCGCCAGCCGCGAGGCACCCAGCGCCACGCCGCGCCCGCGAAAGACCCCGCGCCCGTCGGGCCCTCGGTGGCGCAGGGCGTCCACCATCGAGTCGATGGCGGCCCCAGCCCCCGCCCCCAGCACGCCGGCGATGCCGCACACCTACGAGCCCGCGGGGGCTGAGGGCGTCAGGTGGGCCCGCGCCGGCGCCGAGGTGGGCCGACGAGGCGGCGCGACGAGGCGCCGGCAGGAGCCGCCGAGGGATCCATCCACTCCCGCTCCTACGAGGGCCGTCGTTGCAGGGCGTTCTGATGCCGCGGCCGCCACCAGCGCACCAGCGTCTGGAGCGCGGGCCCCTCGCGGTGCTCGCGCCACCACCGCCACGCGTCGATCACGCCGTCGATGTTGGCCCGCGCGGCGACGAAGCCCAGCTCGTCCTGGGCCCGCGTCGTGTCGAGCACGAAGTGGTTCGCCGCGATGCGGTACTGCTCGGGCACCAGCGGCCCGACTCGCAGGTGATGCAGCAGCGCGAGGGTCGGCAGCGCGAGCTGCGACGGCACGGGGACCACCCGGGAGCGGCTCTTGGCCACGCGGAGGAGCGCGCGCAGGTCGTCGCGCAAGAGCCGGTCCACCTGAGAGCCGATGTTGTAGATGCGCCCGGCGGCGCCGCGCTCGGCGACCACCTCGAGCGCGCGCGCGAGATCGTCGACAGCGGTGAACTGAAAGTGGAAGTCTCCGGCGCCCGGCAGGGGCAGTGGCAGCCCCAACTCCATGAAGGCGAAGAGCGTCGCGAAGATGCCCGCCCGCCCTGCGCCGACGACGACGCGCGGCCGGATGATGCTGACGTCGAACCCGTCGTCGGCCTGCCTCAGGCACGCCTCCTCCGCCGCGGCCTTGCTCCGGCTGTAAGGGCACGCGGGCCGGAGCGGGTGGTCCTCGGCGATGGGCTCGGCGTCTGGCCGGCCGTAGACCGTGCTGGAGGACAGGTGCACCACCTTGCGCGCGCCGGCGCGACGGGCCAGGCGCAGGACCCGCTCGGTCCCGGCGATGTTGGTGTCGGCGTAGGTGGAGTCGGGGGCGCGCGCGATGGCCGGGAGCGCGGCGAGGTGAAACACCACCTCGGCCCCCTCAAAGGCCCGCGCCAGCCGGTGCCCGTCGCCCAAATCGGCAGCCACGAACCGGCGAACCGGGAGCCCGACCGAGGGCGGGAAGCGGTCCGTGCCGACGACGTCGTGCCCCTCCGCAGCCAGCGCCTTCACCAGCGCCGTCCCGATGAAGCCGCTGGCGCCGGTGACCGCTGCGCGCACCTCCCGCGCTACCCTTCGCGCGAGAAGGTCTGACCCTGCGCGCGCGCCCAGGCGACCGAGCGCCGCATCCCCTCATCCAGGCTGACCCAGGGCTCGTAACCCAGCTCGTCGCGCGCCCGCTCGACGCTGCACGCGATGTCTTCGGCCATCTCGCCGGCGACGTGGACCTCGGTCCAGTACACGCCAGCCCGCTGAAGCACCGCGTCGGCCACGGCGCAGACCCGGCTGACCAGGGCCGGCAGCTTGCGCGGCGAGGGCCGGGGCACGCCCAGGGCGTCGGCGATGGCGTTGTAGATGTCTATGGTTCGATACGGCTGCGTGTCCGCGATCCAATACGTGCGGCCATTGGCCTCGGCCACCGCCGCCGCCCGCAGCAGCGCGTGGGCCAGGTGGTCGACGTAGGTGAGGCTGCGCAGGTTTTCACCGTGGCCGAACATCACCGGGTTGCCCTTGGCGATCATCGAGAAAAACCGCGACTGACGGCCCGCCTGGTGCGGCCCGTAATACCAACATCCGCGCAGGCACACGCCCTCGATGCGCCCCGCCGCCACCGCCCGGTTGACGAGATCCTCCGCCGCCGCCTTGCTGCGCCCGTAGGCCATGTACGGCGCGACCCCGTCGTCTTCGCGAAAGGGCCGCCCGAGATCGGTCGAGGTCCCCGCCACGCTGTTGGAGCTCATCAGCACGAAGCGCTTCGCCCCCGCCTGGATGGCCGCCTCGAGCAGGGTGCGCGTCCCGCCCGTGTTGATGTCCGTCAGCTCGTCGATGCCGCGCCACGTCGGGTGAATGATCGCCGCCAGGTGCAGCACGACGTCTGCGCCCTCGACGGCCTTGTCCACCGCGCGCGCGTCGCGGATGTCGCCGTAGACGACCCGCGTGTGCGCCGGCCGCGCGGCGGGCGGGTCCAGCCCCGGCTGAACCAGCAGCGTCAGGCTCTCGATGGCCGGCAACGACGGCGCGTCGGGGTCGCCGAAGCCATCGGCCAACACCTCGGCCAGTCGACTGCCTAGCCAGCCCGGCGCCCCCGTGACACAAAGCTTCATCGCGGTGAGAGATGCCACGCGACGGCCCGACCCGTCAACGACGGGCGTCGGCGGCGCCCGATCTCGCCCTGCGCGCGCAGCAGACCCCGCGCCGCCGTCGGCCCGGCCAGCCCCCACCGCGGCGGCGTCGCGCTGCACCGGCCCGCCACACCACGGGGCGTGGCGCTCTCGCCCGTTTCATCGCAGCATGACCGCCTGCCCCGCTCCGGAGCCCCGATGGCGCGCCCGCTCTCCCCGATCCTCCCCGTCGCCGTGCTCTGCCTCGCGTCCGCGTGCAGCCAGGTGAGCCGCGAGGACGCCGAGGGCGCGCTGGACCAAGCCGCCCTGGCCGTTCAGGCCCACGCGCTCATGGCCACCGTCGTCGCGCTGGCCGCCCCCACCCAGACCGGCGTCCCCATCCCCACCGCCGCCACCCGCCTCGCCTCCACCATCCAGCGCCTCGTCGCCTGCGCGACCACCACCGCCGCCGGCGACACCATCCTCATCGACTTCGGCGCCGCCGCCAGACCCTGCCTCTACGCCGGCCGCACGCTGTCGGGCTGCGCGCAGCTCCGCATCCTCGCCAACGGCGCCGACACCCTGGTCATCGACCACTATTGGGTGGCCGGCTCGCTGCGCGACTGCCACGGCGACGACTTCAGCGACGGCGCGATGACCGTCGACGGCACGGCCACGGTGACCTGGGACCTGACCACGGCCCGCCGCGACATCCTCCAGCGCGACCTCGTCTGGCGCGCCAACAGCACCACCCGGACCACCTCCGCCGCGGGCGCGCTGGCCGAGCAGGACCTCGAGCCCAAGACCGGCGTGCGCGTGGACGGCGCTCAGACCTGGACCACCGAAGGCGCGGACTGGCAGCTACAGAGCACCGGCGTCACCATCGGCTTTGACGACTACCTCCCCTCCGCGGGCACGCACGTCGTGACCAACCCGTCGGGCGACCTCATCACCCTCGAGTACACGCGCACCGACGAAGGCCACACGCGGGTCCGGGTCCACGGCGACGGCGCCGACTTCTCCTTCGACGTGTTCGCGCCCTGACGCCCCGCGCCGCCTACAGATCCGTCAGGTTCAGCCCGGCCGTGTACCCATAGGACACGTCGCGATCGTAGCCGTAGGCGATGACCCCCACGGGCGCCGTCGCGTTGATCCGGTGCACCCCGTCGTTCACCTTCAGGCGCGCCACGCGAAAGCCGGTGTCGCCGATGGCCTCGAAGTTCCCCGCCGGCACCGTGAAGTTGTCGAGGACCACCGACGCCCCGTCGGGCGCGACGATGTTGATGTAGTCGTCCTGGTATTTGCTGGGCGACAGGAACACGTAGTCCTTTCGGAACTGCTCGGTGGGCGCGATCGTGATGAGCGCCGGGTCGCCGATGGGCTGGCAGTAGCACTGCCCGACCGCGAAGCACGTGCAGGTGTGGCCGCCCGGGCAGCCCTCGGCCTTCCCCTCGACGGCGCACTGCGGCGGGACACACACCTTCTCGGTGAGGCTGACCTGCACGCAGCCGTGCCCCGGGTGGCAGTCCTGATCGACCTTGCAGGGCGCGAGGTCCTGCGTCTTCAGGATCTCCTGTGAGCTCGCGAGGTACTGCGCCAGCGCGAAGGGTTTATCCGCGCTGACGCGAAAATCCGCCTTCGTGGCGATCTCGACCCACTCGCCCCGCCCGATGGTGCGCGGCGCTGACACGCTCGCCGGCTCGAAGGTCAAGGTCGTCCCGTCCTCCGCCCCGATGAAGCGCCAGTAGTCCGACTCGACGCCGCGCGCGAACGACTTCGTCGCCAGATAGCTGCGCCCCCAAGTGCGCGTGGGGAACATCTGCTGCTCGAGATGGTCGGCGCAGCACAAGGTCGACGTGACCGCCGCCTCGTGGCCCGAGAACACCGCCACGGGCTTATCCGACGTGACCACGGTGCCGGTGAGGTCCCCGGCGTCCTGATCGCTCTTGATGCTGAGCACCTGGTACGGCTCGAGGGTGTACTCGTAGGCGGCGCCGGCGTTCATCGCCTGAAGCCCGCCACCAGCCAGGGTCCGCGCCCGCGGCGTCACAACCACCTTCGTGCCCGTCTGCGGCGCGACGACGGTGATCTCGCCCCGGTACGGCGCGGTGCAGATCGTCTCGCCGCCTTGGGTCTGGCACGCGCCACCGGGCTGGGTCTGACAGAAGCTCGCGCAGGTCTGCCCCGCCGGCACCTCGATCTGACCGAGGAACTGCCTGCGGCTGATGACGATGTACTCGTCGCTGTAGGTGTTGACCGGGATGAGCAGCGACGCGTCGTTGGAGAACACGTCGACGTTGTCGAGCGGGTTGAACTGGTAGGCGATGATCGGCGCGGTGGACCGGATGCGGAACGCGTTCCACCCGATCTTCGGGCCGTTGGGCTCGCGTCGCGGCAGCTCGAACACGTGCAGATCGCCGGGCGCCACCTGGGCCTTCCCGACCTGGGCGGGGCTCGACGCCGCGTCGTCTTTTACCGTGATGGTGACGGTGGAGGGGGTGGCCGAGAGGTTCGACACGATGACCGCGTAGGGGCTCGCCTGGGCTTGGGGGTGGTTGTCCATGTCGACGGCCCAATAGTCGCAGCCGCTGTTGGACTTCAACTTGATGTCCTCCGAGCACGGCGACAGGCAGGCCCCGACCGCGCAGGTCGCGCCGGCGGCGCTACAGTCCGCTGAGAAGGCCCACACGCCCGCGTCGGTGCAGGACTCAGCGACCTGCCCGACACAGCGCTTCTGCCCGGGAAAGCAGGTCACGCACGCCCCCTGCGCGCACAGTTCGCCGCCCGTGCACACCTCGAGCTCGTCGTAGGTGCTGCCGTCGGTGCGGCACTGCATGACCGCCGTGGTGCCTTTACAGATCTTCTGGTTGGGGGTGCAGCCCTGGCACACGCCGCTCGCGCACTGGCCGCCGACGCAGAGAAACGAGTCCCAGCCGGTGCCGCTGGCGTCGCAGGTGAGCTGGGACTGGCCGCTGCAGCGCGTCTCGCCGGGCGTGCAGGCCGCCGACACGCAGGACCCGTTGGTGCAGTCGGACCCAGGCGCGCAGTGGGTGGAGTCCAGGCACTCGAAGCAGAGGCTGGTGATGCCGCAGTGCGGCGTGCCTGCGGGGCAGTCGAGGTCGGTCGCGCAGCCGGACGGCGCGCCGTCGATGGCGACGTCGCTCGCGCCCGTCCCGTCGGCGTCCACGCCGATGGGGGTCCCGTCCAAGGTCGTGAAGATCCCGCCGTCGGAGATGATGACGTCGGGCTTTTGGAAGGGGGTGGCGCCGCCGCCCGAGGTCGAGCAGGCCACGAGCGTCGCCGCGACCACGGCGGAGAGCGCCAGCGCGCGGATGGAGCGGGGGATCTGAGCGTTCATGTCGACCGTCCGAAGGCTGAGTGTGGAGCCCGAAGGGGAGTAGCACCGCAGAGGGTGTTCCCATATTCTCCCGTCCCTGGCGCCCCGCTCGGTCCGAAGATGGGAACACCTTCTCACAGCGTCAGCCGCGAGCGCCCCGCCTCCGCCACGCGC
>CAZNZH010000154.1:7284-9626 GCA_964577445.1 uncultured Myxococcales bacterium | reverse complement strand
AACTTCGCGGCGCAGAGCCTGCCGACCTTCGTGGTCGTCGCGCCGGACGGTCGCGACGCGTCGACCGGCTCAGCCCCGAGGACCCGCGTGAGCTCCGCCGGGTCGATGGCCACCAGAAAGCCGCGCTTGCCGCCGTTGATGAAGATGCGCGGCAGCTCCAAAATCGTCCGCTCCACATAGACCGGCAGCGCTCGTCGCGTCCCGAAAGGCGAGGTGCCGCCGACCTGAAAGCCCGTGTGCTTCTCCGCCGTGGCCGCATCGCAGGGGACCACGCGCCGCCGGCCCAGCCGCCGCGCCAGCTCCTTGGTGGAGACCTGCAGATCCCCGTGCATCAGGACGATCAGCGGCTCCTTCGCGTCGTCCTCCATCACCAGCGTCTTGACCACGGTGTGCTCGTCCACGCCCAGCTCGCGCGCGGAGACCCGCGTCCCGCCCTTTTCTTCGTAAGCGTAGACGTGAGGCTCGAACGCGACGCCCGCCTGTCGGAGGGCGCGCACCGCGGTGGTGACTGGGGTCTGAGTCTTCGCCATGGGGGTCGTTGTGCGTCATCGGGCGCCCGGCGGTCAAGATCGGGAGGCCGCGCCCCGCCCCGGACTCGCCCCGGCCACCGGCCCCGCCGGCGGTTCATTCCCAGCTCACGGGATGCCCCTCAAACCGCGTCGGGATCGCCTGGATCGCGCCCACCACGTCGGAGATCACCTCGGGCGGGGTCACCTCGTCGAAGGCCAACTCCACGCAGTCCGACAGCCCGCCGAAGCGCTCCGCCACTGCGACAGCGATGGCGTCGTAGGTGCCCACCGCGGCGAAGGTGCGCACGACGTCGTCGGGCACGGCCTTCGCCATCTCCTCCCAGCGCCCCTCTACCGACATGCGGTGCAGCTTCTCCGCCAGGTCCTGCCAGCCGTGTAGCTCCATCACCGGCCAGTAGGTGCGCGTCGAGGCGTAGAAGGCGACCCGGTAGCGCACCCACTCGATCCGCTCGGCCACCGCCGCCTCGTCGGGCCCCGTCGCCAAAAACCCGCCGCCGCACACCTCGAAGCGCTCGCGCGGACGCCCCGCCGCCGCCAGCCCCTCCGCAATCTGCGGCAGGGCCATCTCCTCCTGGTAGCGCCGCGTGCAGAACCCGTGCAGGCGCACGCCGTCGGCCACCCGCCCGGACAGCTCCAGCATCGCCGGGCGCACCGCCGCCGTGTAGATCGGGATGGGGGCCAGCGCGCTGGGGGCGTGCCGAAACTCAGGCGTCATCAGGCTGAACTGGTAGTGCTCGCCTGTGTATTCGAGGGGTCCGCCGGTCTGCCAGCAACGCCAGATGGCGCGCAGAGACTCGACGTACTCGCGCAGCCGGGCCGCCGGCGCCGACCAGGGCACGCTGAAGCGGCGCTCGTTGTGGCCCTTGACCTGGGTGCCCAGACCGAGGCTGAAGCGCCCGCCGGAGTTCTCGTGGAGGTCCCAGGCCATGCCCGCGACCACCATGGGGCTGCGCGGAAAGGCCACGGCGATGGCGGTGCGGAGGCCGATCCGTTCGGTCGCCAAGGCCGCGACGGCGAGGTTCAAAAAGGGGTCGTGCGCGATCTCGGGCGTGGCGAACGCGTCGAAGCCAGCGGCCTCTGCGGCCCGCGCCGACGCCTGGATCCCCGACCAGTCGGTGTGCGAAGCAAAGGCCTCGACGCGCATCTCGCCCTCCCCTCTTTGGTGACGCCGCCATCGAACACGCTCGCCCGCGTCGGCGCAAGCGAGGGGCGGTGCTCCCGGGACGCTGGCGCAGTGACGCCGCCACCGGCGCGGGGTGGCGCTTTTCGAGGCGCCAGGTTCGCGGTAGGCTCGCGGCATGCGAACCTTCAAGCGCGTCTGCGTCTACTGCGGGTCGAGCGACGACGTCGCTCCGGCCTTCCGCGACGTGGCCCAAACCGTGGGGACCTTCCTCGCCGGCAGCGGCATCGACGTAGTGTACGGCGGCGGGCGGGTGGGCCTGATGGGGGTGGTCGCCGACGCGGCGCTGGCGGCGGGCGGGCGCGTCTACGGCGTCATCCCGCGAAAGCTCCAGCAGTTGGAGCGGGGCCACGAGGGCATCGACGAGCTCTTCGTGGTCGAGAGCATGCAGGCACGCAAGACGCTCATGGCCAGCATGTCGGACGCGTTCATCGCGCTGCCGGGAGGCTTCGGGACGCTGGAGGAGCTGGCGGAGGTCACGACCTGGACCCAGCTCGGCTACCACGAAAAACCGGTGGGGCTGCTCAACGCGAACGGCTACTGGGACCACCTGCTCTCGTGGATCGAGCACGCCGCCAGCGAGGGGTTCATCCGGCCGCTTCACCGCGGGCTCATCGAGAGCGCCGCCAGCA
>CAZNZH010000154.1:0-7274 GCA_964577445.1 uncultured Myxococcales bacterium | reverse complement strand
CCTCGACAAGCTGGCGGCGGCCGAGCTGCCCGACGTCGAGCTCTGGATGTCGAAGCCCTGATGGCCGTGCGACCCACCGGGAGGCGGCGCACGCTCGAAGCCCTGACGCCCGACGAGAAGCGGGTGATCCAGGAGCTGCAGAAGATCAGCGCGCACATCGTGTATGACGGGCGGCTGGACGACGAGGAGTTCATCAAGCTGACCGAGTGGGTCCGCAAACACACGGCCTACGCCGAGGTGAAGCCCCTGTCGGACCTCGTGAAGCTGCTGCGCAGCGTGCTGGCCGACGGGATGGTCACCGCCAGCGAGCGCATGACGCTGCTCGATTTCCTGGGCGCCGTGGTCAAGGCGCCGCAGCCGGTGATGGACGGGCTGGATTCCATCTTCGAGAAGGGCGCGGCGCTGGATTTCGGGCGGCGCACCTTCTGTTTCAGCGGCACCTTCGGCTTCGGCGACCGCACCGACGCGCGCATCGCGGTCATGCGCCTCGGGGGCAAGGTCATCGACCAGCCGTCGATGACCTTGGACTGGCTGGTCATGGGCTCACCAGGCCCCGAGACCACGCGGGCCGGCATCCATCTGTCCAAGCTCGAGCGGGTGATCCACAACGTTCGCCAGGGCGCACCGACGCGCATCATCCGCGAAGCCGACTTCGCCAAAGCCATCATCGCCCACGACACGAAGGGCTGAAGGCCCTGGGCGCTGGGACCCACCGCGTCAGCGGAGTGCGCGCGCCCGGCGGTCAGAAGGCGCGGCGCAGCAGCAGCTCGATGCCGCCCTTGCCCGCGTCGCCGTAGTAGGTCTCGATCTTCAGGCCGCGCTTCATCGAGTACACGATGCGGAGCTCGTTGGTGTTCTCGTTTTCGGCCGCGCCCAGGTTGGCGTCGTAGAGGATGAAGAGATCCCGGCGGATGCGCGTGCCGGCGGTGATGCGCGCGTCTGACAGCGCCGCGTCCTCGCCGACCTCGACCTTGAGGATGTCGATGGGGAGCTTGTCGGTGATGAACTTCGTCGCCGGCCCCAGCGCCAACCCCACGACCGCGGTCAGCAGTTGCCCGCGGACCGCCTGGCTGTCGCCGCCACCTCCTACCGGGTGGCCGATGGTGATGATCGACACGATGTTGGTCTCGTCCATGCCGGGATTGGCGCTCAACTTCAGCTCCGGCGAGGTCGCGCGCCCCGTCACTCGCACGAAGATCTTCGAGCCCGCGGTCGCCGTCAGGCCAAGCGCAGAGAGGTCCACGCTGGAGATGTCGTAGGTCGCCGTGACGTCGAGGATGGGATCCAGCTCCGGCGAACCGTCGAAGACCACACGCGAATCCTGGGCTATTTCGAACTCGCGCCCCAGCACCTTCACCGTCCCGCGCTCCACCGTGATCACGCCGTCGAGGGCGATCTCGTCGCCGCGTATCAGCGCGTGGACGCGGCCGGCCAGCTCGATGTCGAACATGTCGTTTTTCACGTAGAGGGTGCGCTTGGGCACGATGACCGTCGCGTCGACACGGATGCCACCGATACGCACCGGGCGCCGGGCCGCCTCGGCGCTCAGCTCCTCGACCGACGCGCCGATGTCGCCGGCCGAGACGAAGACCAGGTCGCCGGGCAGGTCCGTCGAGTGGACGACGCGCCCACCGAGCTTCGGGTCGATGGTCCCGTCGTTCACCGTCAGCTCGCCCGTGATGACCGGGTTGTTGAGGGTGCCCGAGACCAGGACATCGCCGCTGGCCCGCACGCGGACCTCCCGGCGCGCGATGGCCTGAAATCGCCGAAGGGACAGCGCGCCATCGAGGGTCCAGAGGTTGGTGTCGAGGCTCGGCGTGTCCATGGCGAGGCGCAGATCCATCGTGCCCTTGTCGCGCTCAAGGTGGATAGGCTCGATGACCAGTCGCTCCGGGGTCAGGCGCAGGGCGAGGTCGAGGTCGTCGGCGTCGAGCCCGATGGGGACCAGGGCGAGGTGGTCGAAGTGGGCGACCATTCGCCCGTCCAGCCGCGGCGCGCCGATGCTGCCAGCGATGACGACCTCGGCGTCCAGGCGGCCGCGCGTGGTGGAGCCGAACACCGCCGGCAGCGCGCCACGGAGACCGGCGAGGGAGAAGCGCTCCGTCCCGATCGACCCGCTGAGATCGACCGATTCGAGGTCGTCGCCGTCCAGGAGACCGAGCAAACCCAGCGGCGCCGAGAGCTCGACGAAGAGCTGCCCGTCGTTGGCTGCCTGCTCGATGGTCAGGGTGGCCAAGGTGGTGTTGCGGCGCACGCGGACGTCCACGCTGAGCGCGGACGCGAGCGCGGTGGAGGTGGCGGTCGGCGTCGCGGCCTCCGCACCTCGAGCGGGCGTGGCCGACTCGGCCTCGGGCGAGCGGGGAGCCTCCGCGTGCAGGATCAGGCGCGCCTCGGCGTCGGGGCCGCCCTTCGCGGTGAGATCCAACTGAAAGACGACGCCCGGGATGGCGCCGTCGAGGGCGCGTCCGGTCTCGGGCGAGATGTCGATGATGGTCTCCACCGGGGCCGCCGAGCTGAGGCGCAGGCTGGTCCGCTCGTCGTCTATGAACGCGGTGACGGGCGCGCCCGAGACCAGCCGCCGCCCAAAGCGCGGCAGCAGCCCCTCGATGCGCAGCGCCTCGCCGCTCGACGCCGACAGCGCGGCGACCAGCTCGAGATCCTCGTCGCGGGTCGCCAGGTCCAGCCCCACGCTGGCGGAGCCGCCGCCGACGAGGATGTCGGTGACGCGGATCTGACCGCCGATGGCTGGGTAGCCGAGGGTCCCGCTCGCGTCCACCGCGGCGACCACGCTCGCGCGTTGCAGGTCGCCCAGGCCGCCCGTGAAGGGCAGATCCCTAAGGCGGGTCGGGGCGATCCGCAGCTCGAGCGCCACGGGCTCACGCTCCAACCGTTCGAGCAGCGAGCCGGCTTCACCCGGCTGCACCAGCAGCGCGGCGAGGTTGGAGGGGACGCTGGCACGCAACCGGACGCGCTCTATGTCATCGTCGACCAGCCAGATGTCGAGCTGACTGCCTTGGGAGGCGAGGATCACGCCCAGGTGCGCGCTGCCCTCCGCGATAGGGCCGTAGACCAGCTCGTTGAGGTCGATATCCACCGCGGCCACGGGCAAGCCCAAGGTCCCACCGACGACCACGGAGCCGGCGAGGACACCCTGGGGCGGCTTCTCCCCGGCGAGCTTCAGCCAAGGCTCGAAGTCCTCGAGCATCACATGGCCGAGCTGGATGTCCGCAGCGAAGGGCGTCTCGCGCGTGACCATGGGGAGGCCGTCAAAGGTGACGCGGGCGTCGCTGAGCACCGACGCGGTGATCACGCGGTCTTCATTCCAGCGCGCGCTGACGCTGGCTTTAGTGCCTGTGGCGTCGATGCGTGCGTTCAGGGCGAGGTTCAGCGCCTCCACCGGGCCAAGCTGCGCGTCGGTCAGCGCACCGTCGAGGGCCACCGTCGGGTCCTTGAGCGTGCCTTTGACCGTGGCGCGGAGGTCGAGCAGGCCGCTGACCTCGAGGTCGCCGAATGGATCGATCCCGAAGCCGCGCAGCGAGGCGAGCCACGCGGTGATCGGCACCTTCTCGGCGACGATGCTGCCGGCCACGGCTCCGCGGGTCGGTTCGACCAGCCCGCCGATGCTGAGCGCGGCTGCCGGCTCGGCGAGGTCGTAGATGCGCAGGTGCGTGACGCTCAAGCCGCCCGTCTTCTGGGCATAGCGAATCGTCGCGCCAGGGTCCGCGCCGAACCCGTGCTCGCCGCGGCGCAGCTTGAGCAGCCGGAGCGTCGCGGTCAGCGGCGTACCCTTCTCCGGCGGGGCTACCGAGATGCCGAGCTCGACCTCGGCGTCCTCGCCCGCAGCCGTCAGGTCGAGCACGCCGCCCGACCGCGGGCTGAAGCGCGCCTCGAAGTCGGCCTTCTCCAGCGCGATCCCGACCGCCTTCAGGCCCCGCGCGCGCACCGTGGCGTTGATGGTTGGGAGCCCGCTGCCGAGGGTGACCGCGCCCTTGATCTGGGCGCTCGCGACGCCCGTGTCCGCGTCGACGCGGAGGCCCGCCACCTCCAAATTCGCCGTCGCGGACAGATGTTCTGGCCGGTCCATGGGCACGGTCGCGCTGATCGATCCCTTCGCGCTCGCCAGGGTCATGCCGGAAGCCAAGCGCACGCCGGTCGCCGAGACGGGGCCGCTGGCGGTTAGCGTGTTGCCAGCGAGGCGCGCCTTGACGTCGGCGGTCGCTCCCTTGACCACCACGCCTGGCGCTCGCACATCCGAGGCCTCGACACCGACCTGCCCGTGGAGCTCCCCGTCCCCCGCCAGCACGAGGTCGAACGGGGCGGACGCCTGGCCGACCTGCACCTCGCCGCCCTGCTTGAGCCCGGACACGGCGAGCTTGCCCCGCGCGTGAACGCCGCCCCGGTCCGGCTCGAAGCGCGCGGTGAGCTCGGCGGAGCCCACGGCGACGTCCAGCGCCGCCGCATCCACCAGCCGCAGCTCCAGGTCGCCCACCGGCAGGCCCTCGCCCGACCAGTCGAGGGTCGTGGTGAGGCTGAGCTCACCGGCCAGCGCGGCGACCCCCAGCGAAGGGGGGATGTCCAGGCCGCGGGCGTCCAGCTTCACCGTACCGGCGGCGCGCTGGATCGCCGAGAGGTCGAACCCCTCGCCCAGCTCGGCCGACGCATCCACCTGAAGCGTTCGAACCCGGCCCCGGAGCCCGTCGATGTCGAGGAGCGTGGTCCAGTCCTCGATGTCGACGCCGGACAGCTCGATGCGTGCGGAGACAGGGCCGGGCGGCAGGTGCGGCGCCCGGGCGCCGAAGCTCAGGTGGCCGCCGCGGGCGTCCTCCGCCGTCCCATCGAGCGCCAGCGCGCCTTGGACGACCGACGCCTCCAATCGGATCGGGGTGGGCACGAAGGCCACGCCCGAGACCTGGCGGAGGTGCACCGATGCGTAGGCCTGCCCGGTCGTCAGCGGGTCGCCCTGGCCGCGGCCGGAGAGGTCGAAGCTGATGTCGAGCGGCCACTCAAACTCGGGGGCGAGCGACTGTGGGCGAAGCTCGCGCGCGGCCACGGCGACGATCCACGATGGCTCGGCCGCCAAGACATCTCCGCTGGCGCGCACCGAGATCGCCCCCCCGGGAGAGACGAAATCCAGCGCGGCTGACAGGTGGCTCAGGGGCCCAGCCACGCTGCCGGGTCCGTCGATGGTTCCTCGCAGATCGGGGCGCCCGAGCAGGCCACCCAGCGGCTCCAACTCGACGTGGGCGCGGTCGACGGTGAGCGCGATGATGGGGGCGTCCAGGCGGTCGATGCCGCCGCGGAGGTCCAGCTCGTGAGGCCCGGCGACGACGCTGAGCGTGTCGAACACCAGGGAATCCCCCTTGAGCGCGCCCGACGCGACCAGCTCGATGCGGTCGACCGGCAGGCCCTCCGCCGCGCCACCGATGCGGACCTCGTCCCAGCGCAACCCCTGCGAATCCAGCGCGATGGAGGCCTTGAGGGTCAGGTCGGTGAGCGCGATGGCGCCCTCGGCGTCCGACTGCGCGATGCGGGCGTCGGCTACGGCGATGCGATCGAGGACGATGGTCCAATCGAGCCCGGTCGACGCCTCGGTTGCCGGCGCTGGAGCTTGGGCGGCGAAGGCGCGGGCGAGTCGAACGCGCCCCTGCGTGTCCAGGATCTCGGCCTCGGGCTTTTCGAGCCGGAGGCTGTGGATCTCGATCCGCTTCTGAATGAGCGGCCAGAGGCGGTACTCAAGGTCCAGACGGCTCAGCGACAAGGCCAGGCCGCCCTCGGGGTCCTCGATGCTGACGCCGACGAGGGAGATCCGCCGCACGACGGGCCCCTCGATGCGCTCGACGCGGATCTTGCCGCGGATGCCGCCGTTGACGGCGGACAGCGCAATGTCCAGGACCTGCGCCTTGCCCCAGTCCGTCTGGAGCACCAGCAACGCCGTGGGGATCGCGAGCAGCGCGAGCAACACCAGCCCGAGGATCGACCACAACAGCCGACGGAGCCAGCGGCGCTTGCGGCGTGGGGGCGTGCCCTCGTCGGGCGGTCGCTCGAGATCGTCGGCCATCAGAAGGACTGCCCGATGGAGAAATGAAACGTATAGCCCGGCGGGCGTGGATGGGTGAGCAGGAGGCCCAGGTCCAAACGGATGGGGCCGAAGGGGGTCATGTAGCGCAGGCCGGGACCCACGGCGATTTGGAGCGCCTTGAGATCGACGTCCTTGCGGCCCGCCCAGACCTCGCCGACGTCGACGAACGCGACCAGGCCGAAGTTCAGAGGCAGGTAGAATCTGGCCTCAAAGGTCCCCAGCAGCGAGACGTCGCCGCCGACGTAGATGCGATCACCCTTGGGGCAGGCGCCCTGCCCTGAGCTTGAGCGGGTGGTGAGCGCGTCGTCGCTCTTGCAGAGGATGGGGCCCATGCTGCGCGCGCTGAACCCGCGCACGTCGGACGCGCCGCCTCCGAAAAAGCGAGCGGGGAGCGGAACGTCGGTGCCTTTGGCCGGGAAGGTCTGGGCGTACCGGCCGCGAAGCGCGAGGGTCAGCCACTGGACCGGTTGCCAGTACAAGCGCAGGTCGGTCAGGAGGCGCGCGTACTTGAAGTTGCTGCCAAGAAACCTCGCCGACTCCTGAAGCCGCACTTCGGCGTAACCGCCTTGGCGCGTGTCGAAGGCGCTGTCTCGCTTGTCGGCGACGAAGACCTGCTCAAGGTATGCCAGCAGATACTCGGCGCGAAAATCCAGACCCAAGGTCTGCTCGCGGCTCAGGGTCAGCGACTCCGAGTAGTTGAAGTACCGATAGTAGGTCAGGTTGTAGCCGAGCTCGAGGCTCAGAAAACCGAGGAAGCGCCTGGCGAGCGCGACGGCTCCGGTGGTGGCGTGGCTCTGGTACCCGAGGGCCAGGTCGAGCTTGTAGTCGAGGCGCCCGCGGAAGGTGATGTACTCCTCAAGGACCGAGTGCTGGCGAAACTCCGCCCCCAGGTCGAAGCCCGGTCCGAGGCGCTGGGGGGTAAAAAACGTGGGCAGCACGATGAGCGACGGCTTCACCTCGACGTCGAAGTAGCGCTGCTTGCCGAAGAAGTCCCGGAACTGGAGGCCGCCGCTGAGGAAGGCGTCGCTGCGAATGTTGTCGACGCTGGCGCCGAGGCCGGCGCGGAACTCGCGCATCGGCATCTCCTGCAGCTCGACGACGAGCGGGACCTCGGTGGGCCAGTTGAGGTCGCGGATGCTGGCGTAGGTGGCCGGTTGGCCGTTGAGGAGGTCGGCGGGTGTGGGCCGCTTCACGC
>CAZNZH010000153.1:0-9660 GCA_964577445.1 uncultured Myxococcales bacterium | reverse complement strand
GGCGTCGGGCGTCTCGACGACGGCCGCCGGCTCGTCGCCCGGCGACGCGGCGGCGGCCACGGCGTGCGCGGGCGTCTCCGCGTCCACCGCCGGCGGCGGCGCGCTGGGCCAGACGGCGAACGCGAGGCCCGCCGCCGCGACCACGCCCCCCGCGACCCACAGCGGCCAGGTCGGTCGCTTGAAGCCGAGGGCCAGGTCGATGTCGGCGTCGATGGCCCCCTCCATCGTGCCCTCCGCCAGCGCCGACCCGATCTCGGTCGGCAGCGTGCTCGCGGCGACGGGCCGCCTCTCGACCATCCGCGTGGCCGCCGCCTGGCTCTGCTCCATCGCCGCCAGCGCGTCCAGCACGCTCGCGGCGTCGGGCGGGCGGTCCTCGGGGCGCTTCGCCATGAGGGCTTCGACCAGCTCGCAGAAGGCCCGCGGCACCTCCACCCCACCCACGCGATACAGCGGCACCGCCTCGGTCTGACGGTGCGCCAGCACCAGCTCGATGTGGTCGCCACCGAAGGGCCGGTGCCCGGCGGCCATCTCGTAGAGGATGGCGCCCAGCGAGTAGAGGTCGCTGCGGCGGTCCACCACCAGCTCGAGCCGCTCGCGGTCGGCGCGCATGTAGGTCTGCTCGGGGCTCATGTACGCCGGCGTGCCGACGACCATCTCGGTCCCCGTGAGATCCTCGCGCGACTCGTCGTCGACGTGCTCGACCCAGGCGATGCCGAAGTCCAGCAGCTTCACCAGCTCGCCGCGCTCGCCGCGGTCCACCAGCATGACGTTGCCCGGCTTCATGTCGCGGTGCACGATCCCCGCGTCATGGATCGCCTCCAGGGCCGCCGCCATCTGCCGCGCGACCGGCAGGATGCGCCCCCACGAAAACGGTGTCCCCACCAGCAGATCCGACAGCGGCGTGCCGCGCACCAGCTCCATGACGTAGTAGAGGCCAAGCCCGGCCTCCTCGCCCACGTCGATGACCTGGATGACGTTCTCGTGAGCGACCCGGCAGGCGGCCTCAAGCTCGCGGTGAAAGCGCGCCTTCACCTTCGGGTTCACCGCGTGGCGGGCGTGCAGGAGCTTCACGGCGACGCGGCGTGGCAGCCGCGTGTCGTCCGCCTCGTAGACCTCACCGAAGCTGCCCTCACCAAGCGGCGGCTCGTGCAGGGCGTATCGACCGATCATCCGCATGGACGCGACTATAGCGCCCATGCCTCCCCGGCTCTAGCTTCTGAAGGCGATCGCACATCCAGACCCGCCAGAGGGTCCGAAGGCGACCGCGCCTCCCGAGCTGTCAGAGCGGCGCTGTCAGAGGGTCTGGCAGCGGACGTCGTACTCGATGTCCACCGTGGCGTCGAAGGGCGGAAAGCACGGCCCCTCGCGATCGAACACGACGGCCTGGGTGTTGGGGTTCCAGGTCCAGCCCGCCGCGCAGGCCTGGCCGTTCACGCGCACCTCGAGGGTCGCCGCGTCCACGGGCAGCGAGGGCAGGAACTGATCTTTGAGGCCGAAGGTCTTGTCGCCGATCTGCTCGAACTCGCTGGCAAAATCCGTGGCGCAGATGCTGGCCACGTGGCCCTGAAACGCCTTCACCGCCTCGATGTAGCGCAGGCCCGCGGTCCCGAAGGTCGCCCCCATGCAGCCCTCAGGCGTCGTGACGACCGCGTGCATCTTCACGCCGTAGCCGGACTGCGGCGCCTTCAACCCCGCGAAATGACTCACATACCACAGGGGCGTCTGCGGGCTCGAGTCCTCCTCGTCGCTCACGATGATGATGACGAGGTCCGCGTCGGGCCGCAGAAATCCCCAGTTCACGCCGCGGCAGAGATTGTCGATGCAGCGGAAGCCTTGCGGGCACGCGTTGGGCTTGTCCACACAGGCGATGGCCGTCTCGGAGACGTTGGACCCGGACACCGCCAGCCAGCCCCCCTCGAGCCCCTTCTCCTCGTAGTGGCCGGTCACGCCCACCAGCATGAACTCGGCGAAGAGATCGAGGTCCCCACCGGCGGTGGTGTAGGGCGGCGTGCCTTTGAACTGCCCGCGCACCGTGACGTCGTCGGTGGTGGTGACGGCCAGGTGGAAGTCCTGCCCCCAGGTCGCGGCGATATCGACCAGCTTGGGCAGCTCCTTGGAGACCAGGAGCTGCTTGTCCGCCATGGAAAAGGAGTCATCGATGACGAAGAGCACGTCGACCCGCGGGGTGGGCTGCTGCACGAAATTGTCGACGAAATGGTCCACCGTCACGACCTTGCCGACCAAGCCGACGGTCGCCTGGGGCAGATTCGCCGCGTCGGTGGTGATGTCGAGCTCGCACTGGGTCTCCGCGTCGGTCTTCGGCGCGAACGCGACCTCGATGTAGGCGCGCTCGTAGCCCCCCACCTTGAAGGGCAGCGCCGGCAGGTTCTTGATGACCATCTCGCCCGCGCAGTTCGGGGAGCTCACCCCGGTCACCGTGGCCTCGAGCGGGCCGAGGTTCGTGATGGTCACCACCTGGGCCGCGCTCTCGCAGTCGCTGCGCACCAAGCCGAAGTCGAGCCGCGGCGGGTCGACCGCGAGCAGCGGCTCGGCGCTGGCCGCGCTCAGGTTATAGCCCTTGCCCCAGCCGCCCGGCGGCGCGACGAGCTTCGGCAGATCGCGGTTGGGGTCGTACATGAGGGCCGTCTGCTTGGCGAAGTACTGGTCGCGCCCGAGCAGCTTGTTGAAGACGGGCGGCGCCGTGAAGCGCACGCCGAAGTGCAGCGAATCGCCGGGGCCGAGCTTCTCGCCGGGCGCTGGGGCGTCGACCACGTCGAAGGCCGATCCGGGCTGCTGCGGGTCGCACACGAAGCGGTGGCGCACCGCCTGCTGGACCTTGTCGCAGCCGATGAGCTCCCAGCTACGGTACTCGCAGTTGCCAGCGCCGAAGTTGACGATGGAGATCGCGCGGGTGACCGCGGTGCCGGCGGCGTGGGCGCCCATGGCGACGATGCTGGGGACGAAGGCGGGCTCGCAGGTCGCGCGCTCCGAGCGCCGGGCGACGACGTCGAGGGGGTACTCCTTCACCAGGGCGTCGGTCGTGTGGATGAGCAACTGCGCG
The DNA here is from genome assembly GCA_964577445.1 of uncultured Myxococcales bacterium. Lineage (GTDB taxonomy): Bacteria > Myxococcota_A > UBA9042 > PHBI01 > JACKFB01 > JACKFB01. Next base: position 6,599 of record CAZNZH010000153.1, on the reverse strand, counting down.
AACTCGGTCCCGCTGTCGCCTTTCGAGTTCTCGAAGGTGAGCTCGAGCGCGACGGTCTCGCCCGGCTTCAACTCCGCAGGCAAAAGCTCGGGATTCGCCAGCCCGAACTCGCCGCTGGTGGGGTTTTGAAGCAGCGCGTCCGTGACGGTGACCTTGGCCTTGCCGACGTTGAGCACGGTGACCGAGCGGCGAGCCTTGTAGCCCTCGGCGACGAAGGCGAAGTCGACGACGTCGGGCGGGTTGACCAGCACGCCGGGGACCCCGGCCGCCCCATAGATGAGCCGCTCGAGCGGGTTGTGCGCTTCGTCGGTCGAGCCGATGACGATCCGGCCGATGGGCTGTCCCGTCTGGGGGAGCTCCTCGAGCGGCGCGAAGAAGACGCCGAACTTGACCTCCTGCTCCGGCTCCAACTCCAAGGGCAACGGCGGGACGTTCGCCAGCACGAGCGACGGCACCTGGTCGAGCAGCGCCACGGAGTCCACGGTCAGCGCGATGTTGCCCTCGTTGCGCATCTTCACGGTGACGATGTGCGAGCCGCCTGGCTCGACCCAGCCGAGCTGCACGATGGACGGCGACACCACCAGGATCGGCGTCTGCTCCTCGCCCTGGACGGGGAGCTCGACGAACACGTCGGGGCGATCGGTGGTGATCTGAAGCGTGGCCTTGTCCGACCCGCCGCCCACGGGGGCGTAGGTCGCCTCCACGTCGACGCGCTCGCCCGGGTTCACGACGGTGCCGGCGGGGATGGCCAGGGAGAAGTCCGCGGCCTCGGGGCCATTGCCCAAAAACCCCGTCAAGGTGGCAGGCGCCGTCCCGACGTTGGTTATCCCCACGGTCACTTTCTTGGGCGCGCCAGCCTGCACCACGCCGAAATCGACGGTGCTCGGGACCGCGAGCAGGCGCCCGCGCTGCCCGGGGGTCGTCACCGGGATGCGGACCTCGGGCGTCGCGCCGATGTTCAGGCCGATGAGCAGCTCGCCCTTGTCGGGCGCGTCGTCACCCGAGGTGTACTTCACACGAATCCGGGTCTCTTGTCCGGGGGCCAGATGTACCGACTCGATCAGGTCGATCGAGAGGTCCGGCGACCCGCCGAGCAGCTCGACCGGATCCAGGTGGATGATGCCCTCGCGCCCCACATGGCGCAGCGTCACCACCCGCAGGGCCGACTCGCCACGGGCCACGTCGCCGAACTCGAGGCTGGTCGGGTTGATGTCGAGGCTGGCTTCGGCACCCAGGGAGAAGCCGCCGTCCCCGTTGCACCCCGCCGCGGCAAGCAGAGCCAGCGTCGTGGCGACAGTGAGCGGAGTCAGGCGCATCGGGACCTCGTTACGAAATGGCCGCTGACGCTTTAACAGGCCGAACCACCCCGGGGGAAGCCGGTTTTCAACTACGAACCCGCCCCCCGATCCGCCGCGGTACGTCCCGCGGCCCCGATGGCAATTGGACCCGGTCTTCGATGGGGGTATCGTGCCCGCATGCTTGTAGCGTGGTCAGCGGCGGTGTGGATCCTGGGCAGCGCGGTCGCCGCCGTCAACCCTGGGACGCTCATGATCAGCATGGAGGCCCGGCAGGAGTACCTGGCCCGCTGGGAGGGCGCCATCGCCGCGGTGCGCTTTACGCCGCCCGCGGAGCTGGACAGCGACCCGGATTTCCGGCCCTGGCACGAGGTCGCTGGGGTCGTGGTCGAGCTCGAGGGTCACGCCAGCGTCGTCGCGCCGCTTTTGGCGCTGCGCGGCGTCGACACGGTGGAGGTGCGGTTTCGCGACGGGCGGGTCTCTCCGGCGCGGGTGCAGCACCCCAAGGGCGACCGCGACGCCATCCCGCTCGTGCGCCTGATTCTGTCCGATCCCACCGTGCTAAGAGGGCGCCCGACGCTGGCCTGGGCCGACCCGGACGACGCGACGCCCGGGACCGCCGGGTGGACGGTGGAGTCGGCGGATTTTCGTCCGCCCGACGGCTCGGAGCCTCCGCCGGTCTTGGTCGACACGGCGGTCGGGGACGCGGTGGAGTGGCCGCTGGACCGCTTGAACTATGTCGGCTTGGCCCGGGCCGACGGGCGCCCGGTGCTCAACGCGGACGGCCGAATCCTGTGCGTGGTGTATCGACAGGTGCCGGGGACCGAGCGCACCAGCCTGTGCGTCGGGCGCGACTTCGCGCTGAAGGCCGTGACGCCCAAGGAGCGCAAGGCTGAGGAGCCGCCGCGCGTGCGCGAGGCGCCTGCGGCTGACCTGCCGTGAGCGAGGCCGCGCCGGAGCAGCGCGCGGAGGCCGCGGTTCAGCGCCTCGCCGATGGGGCGGCCGCGGCGCTGGCGGGCCCGTGTCAGGTCGCGGACGGCACGCCGCTGGTGGCCGCGTGCAGCGGCGGCGCGGACTCCGTGAGCATGGTGGCGCTCTTGGGGGCGCTCAGCTCTCGGTGGCCGCTCGAGGCCGTCGTCTTCGTAGATCACGGGTTTCGCGACGTGGCGTCCGAGCGCCGGGCCGCCCGCGACGCCGCCGACCGGGCCGGTGCCCCCTTCCGAGAGGCGCGCGTGGTCGTCTCGAGGCACGGCAACCGGCAGGCCGCAGCCCGGGACGCGCGCTACGAAGCGCTCTTGGCCGCCGCGTCGCCGGGGGCGCTGGTGGCGACGGCGCACACCCTGGGCGACCAGGCGGAGACGGTGCTTCAGCGCCTGCTCCGCGGCAGCGGGCTCCGAGGGCTCGCCGGCATTCGCCCCCGGGAGGGCCGCCGCGTTCGACCGCTGCTCGCCATCTCCCGCGAAGAGCTGCGCGCCCTGGGGCTCCCGTTCGCCGAGGACCCGACCAACGCCACCGACGGCTACCAGCGCAACCGGCTGCGCCACCATGTCTTGCCTGCGCTGCGCGCCGAAAACCCGGCGGCCGACAGCGCCCTCGCCCTGGTCGCGAGCCAGGCCCAGCACGAGCTCGCCCTGCTCGACGCGCTGCTGGACGCGCTGGGGCCCAGCGACCCTGATCTGCGCGGCGCCGATCCGGCGGCGGCGGCGAGCTGGGTAAAGTGGCGCTTGACGCGCGAGCACCCGTCCGCCGCCGTGTCGCGCGAGGCGGCCGACGAGCTCGTGCGCCGGCTGGTCGCCGGGACGCCGAAGGCCGCGGTGTCGCTGGGAAACGACCTGCGCGGGCTCGCTCGTGACGGCCATCTGCGCGTCGAGACGGCCGAGGATCCCCGCAAGGTCCTTGTCGCACCCGGTCCGGGGACTTATCGTCGCTCTTTGTGGATTGTTGAGGTAGCAACGTCCGCCATGGGCAGCGTCAACGCCACCACCGGAGCGCCATCATCAGGCCCCAGCGACATCCTGAGCTTCGACGCGACCGGCTTGGTGTGGCCGCTCACCATTCGCCTGCCCTCTCGTTCGGCGGGGCCGCGGTGGGCGATCTCCGATGGCCTGGGCGCGCCCATGGTGCCGCTGGCCCACGAGCCGGCGTCGCCCCGCGGCCACGGTAGCGCGGTGCTGCGCGTGGTTATGCGCCGCGAGTGTGTCCCCGAAAACACTGAACGAGTACCCTGAGCCCAGGCGGCCCTACCCGGGTCCGCCGCCATCGGAAGGACGGTTTGAAGAACAACAAGTCCATCAAGACCTTCGCGCTCTGGTTTTTCCTGATCGTGATCTTCTTCGCCATCTACCAGACGGTGTCGAAGTCCGGCGGCGGGAAGAAGCTGACCCTGTCGGAGTTCGTAGCACAGGCGCTGCCGACGGCCGACGGGACCGGCGATGTGCGCGCCGGGCGCATCACCGAGGTCGTGGTCCGCGGGCCGCTCATCGAGTACGCCGTGCCGCCGCCGGGCCAGAAGCTGCGCGAGGCCGAGCAGGAAGAGGCGGGCACGGAGGCTGCGCCCGAGCTCATCTGGAATCACACCCAAGGCGAGCTGGGCATCACCCTCGACGGCCCGGGTCAGCAGACCGTGCTGGGCTCGCTGGCCTTGCGCGGGGTGCGGGTGACCTTCGGCGACCTGCCACCGGGCTACGTGGGCCGCGGCGACGCCCAGCCCTTCAGCGTGTTCCTGGCTGAAGTGCAGAAGCTGAAGCCGCCGACCAACGTCGCCAAGATCAGCATTCGCGGCAAAGAGATCACCGGCGAGCTCAAAAACGGCGAGCACTTCGTGACGGTGGGCGAGCTGGCGACCTATCGCCAGGCCCTCATCGAGCGCGGTGTCGAGGTCACCGAGGAAGACGAGAGCGAGGGCTCGCTCTGGGTTCAGGTGCTGGGCACCTGGCTGCCGATGATCTTCATCTTCTTCATCTTCTTCATGTTCATGCGCCAGTTGCAGGCCGGCGGCGGCAAGGCGATGAGCTTCGGCAAGAGCCGCCACAAGACCCTGAACGAGTCGAGCAACAAGGTGACGTTCAAAGACGTCGCGGGCATCGACGAGGCGAAAGAAGAGCTCCAGGAGATCATCCACTTCCTCAAAGACCCGAAGAAGTTCACGCGCTTGGGCGGTCGCATCCCCAAGGGCGTGCTGCTGATGGGCCCCCCCGGGACCGGCAAGACGCTGCTGGCGCGCGGCGTGGCCGGTGAGGCGGGCGTGCCCTTCTTCTCGATCTCGGGCTCGGACTTCGTGGAGATGTTCGTCGGCGTCGGCGCCAGCCGCGTGCGCGACCTCTTCGAGACCGGCAAGAAGCACGCGCCCTGCATCGTCTTCATCGACGAGATCGATGCGGTCGGTCGTCACCGCGGCGCCGGGCTCGGCGGCGGGCACGACGAGCGCGAGCAGACGCTCAATCAGTTGCTCGTCGAGATGGACGGCTTCGAGTCCAACGAGGGCGTCATCCTGATGGCCGCGTCGAACCGGCCCGACGTGCTGGACCCGGCGCTGATGCGGCCCGGCCGCTTCGACCGCCGCGTGGTGGTGCCGCGACCCGACGTGAAGGGGCGCGAGGAGATCCTGCGCGTCCACACCCGCAAGACGCGGCTCGGCCCGGACGTGATGCTCGGCGTCATCGCCCGTGGCACGCCAGGGTTCGCGGGCGCGGACCTGGAAAACCTCGTCAACGAGGCGGCGCTGCTCGCGGCGCGGCATGACAAGGACTCGGTGGACATGGAGGACTTCGAGTCCGCCAAAGACAAGGTCCTCATGGGTGCCGAGCGGCGAAGCGCCGTCATGAGCGAGGAGGACCGCTGGATCACGGCCATCCACGAGGCCGGACACGCCATCGTCGCCCGCAAGATCCCCGGCAACGACCCGGTGCACAAGGTGACCATCATCCCGCGCGGCATGGCCCTGGGGCTGACCTGGACCCTGCCCGAGTCCGACCACCTCAACCACAGCGAAGAGCAGGTGCTGGCGCGCATCACCATGGCGATGGGCGGGCGCGTGGCCGAAGAGCGCGTCTTTGACCGGATCACCACCGGCGCGGGCAACGACATCGAGCAGGCGACGAAGCTGGCTCGCAAGATGGTCTGCGAGTGGGGGATGAGCCGCCTCGGCCCGATCTCGCTGGCCAAAAACGAGGGGAGCGTCTTCCTCGGTCGCGAGATCGGCCGCTCCTCGGAGTACTCCGAGCAGACGCAGGCGGAGGCCGACGCGGAGATTCGGCGCCTGCTGGGCGAGAGCCACGCCCGCGCGGTGGTCGTCATCGACGAGAACCGGGACGCGCTCGAGCGGCTGGGCCGCGCGCTGCTCGAGCTTGAGAGCGTGGACGGCGCCGAGGTGGACATCGTCCTCGACGGTGGCGGGCTCGACGAGATCAAGACGCACCGCGAGGGGCGCGCAGCGCGGCTGGAGATCGCCGCAGCCGCAGCGGCAGCCGCGGCCGCGGCCGGCACCGGGCGAAAGACCGAGCCGGTGACGGCGACACCGCCGAAGAGCGGCGACTCGTTGGTGGGCAAGGTCCCGGAGCCCGTGGGGGGCATGCGCCGGCGGCTGTCGGACACCGACCGACTCGACGGATGACCGAGGCGCGGGACCTGCCGTCGGGGTGGGTCCCGCCGCCGATCCGACTGCCCGGCGGCCGCGCCCTGAGCTTTGAGCGCGCGCTGATCATGGGCGTGGTCAACGTGACGCCGGACTCGTTTTCCGACGGCGGGCGCACCATGGACACCGCGGCGGCCGTGGCCCACGGGCTGCGACTGGTCGAAGAGGGGGCCGACCTCCTCGACATCGGCGGGGAGTCGACCCGCCCCGGGAGCCAGCCCGTCGATGACGACACGCAGGTAGCCCGGGTCGTGCCCGTCATCCGCGGTCTCAGGGCCGCGAGCGCGGCGGCGATCTCGGTCGACACCACCAGCGCGCGGGTGGCCGCGGCCGCCATCGAGGCGGGCGCGCATGTGGTCAACGACATCAGCGCGTTCCGCTTCGACGCCGCGATGTTGCCGCTGCTGGCGCGCTCAGACGTCGCCGCCATCGCGATGCACACCCTCGGCAGACCCTCGGAGATGCAGAAGGATCCTCGCTACTCGGACGTCAGCGCCGAGGTGGTCGAGCATCTGCGCGGCCGGCTCGACGCGTGCGTGGCCGCGGGGGTGGCGGCCGAGCGCCTGCTGCTCGACCCGGGCATCGGGTTCGGCAAGACCACCGGGCACAACCTCGAGCTCTTGGCGCAGATCGGCCGGCTCGCCGCCCTGGGCCGGCCCGTCGTGGTGGGG
>CAZNZH010000152.1:0-9666 GCA_964577445.1 uncultured Myxococcales bacterium | reverse complement strand
AACGCCGAGCTGGCGATGGACCAAGTCCCCCAAGGCGGCCCGACGTGGGACAAGCTCGAGAGCATCTCGCGCGCCGGGCGGCGGGCGGCCGACCTGTGCCGGGAGATGCTCGCCTACGCCGGCAAGAGCCGCGCCCGAGTCGAGCCCACCGACCTCAGCACGCTCGCCGAGGACATGGTGGGGCTCCTGCGCTCCTCGGTGACCGCCGCCGTGCAAATCCGCTGCGAGCCGGCCCCGTCACCGCTCCCCATCGAGGCCGACCGCGCCCAGCTTCGGCAGGTGGTGATGAACCTCGTCACCAACGCCTCCGACGCCGCGGCCCAAACGGGCGGCAGCGTGGCCGTGCGCACCGGCAGCGTGAGCTGCTCGCCGGAGCTGCTGTCGGCGAGCTGGCTGAACGACGCGCTGCCAGGCGGCGCCTACGCGTTTATCGAGGTGGAGGACGACGGCCCCGGGATGGACGCGGCGACGCTGCAACGCATCTTTGAGCCCTTCTTCACGACCAAGGCCCTGGGTCGCGGCCTCGGTCTCGCGGCGACCTTGGGGATCATCCGCTCGCACCGGGGCGCGATTCAGGTGGAGAGCACGCCCGGCGTGGGCACGAAGATCCGGGCGCTGCTGCCGCTCAGCCCGGGCGCCGAGGTGGCCGCGGAGCCCGAGCACGAGCGCCCCGAGCCGGCGGTGCGGGTGGCGCGAATCCTGGTCATCGACGACGAGCCCGCCGTCCGCGATGTGGCCCGCGAGACCTTGGAACCCGCGGGCTACGTGGTCCGCACTGCCGAATCGGGTGAGGCCGGCCTGGCGCTGCTCGCGGCCTCCCGCGAGCCCTTCGACCTCGTCGTGCTCGACCTGACCATGCCTGGCCTCAGCGGGCACCAGACCTTCCACCAAATCCGCAGGCGCGGACTGGCGATGCCGGTGATCCTCTCGAGCGGCTTCCTCGCCAGCGAGCCCGACGCCGACACCCCCAGCGGCTACGCGTCGGTTCTGGACAAGCCGTACCGCCCCAGCGCGCTGCTCGCCATGGTGCGCTCCGTGCTCGCGGGGTAGCGAAACCGGCGGCGCCTTCCCGACATTGCACCGCACACAGCCGTCTGACACCTTCGAGGACGCCACGGGCGCGATAACGGCGCAAGCCATCGTTATTACACGCGTCTCCGCATCTCCACCCCCCCTGCGCCGGACGATCGTGTGCGTGCGGTTTACGCGCCGGCTCCCGCGGACCATACTGGCGCGTGAACTCCCTCGTTTCTGAGCCGGGACCGGGCCACCAAGAGGCCGTCGGAGCGCTCCGTGCCGCCAAACTTGAAACCTACCACCCGCTTCGCCAGCCGCCTGATGCTGCTGGCCACCACGGCGGCGGCCGTCGGCGTCCTGGTCGCGACCATAGGGGTGGTGTTGATGGATGTGCGGGGGTTGCGGCAGCAGGCTATCGCGACCGTCTCGAGCCTCGCCGATACCGCGAGCATCCACTCGGCGGCGCCGCTCGCCTTCGCCGATCCTGGGGCGGCGGCTCAGACGCTGGAAGCGCTTGGCGCCGTCCCGACCGTCGTGCGCGCGACGCTCTACACACCCGATGGCCGGCCGTTCGCCGAGTACCGGCGGCCGGGCCAGGACCCCGTCCCCGACCGCGGCATGATGGCGCCCGGCCACGAGTTTGAAGGCGGATTCTTGCGCTTGGCGCGAGCCGTCGAGGACAACGACGAGCGGCTCGGGATGCTGGTCATCACCGACGACATGGGCCCGCTCGAGAACGCCATCCTGATGAAGCTGCTGCTCCTCATCGGGCTGGGGGTCATAGCGACGGTGGTGGCATCGGTCGTGGCCGGTCGCCTCGCGCGGGCCTTCGCGCGGCCGGTGCACGCGCTCGCCGAGGTGGCGCGCGCGGTCTCGGAGACGGAGGACTACGCGATGCGGGCCGCCCGCCTCAGCGACGACGAGCTCGGCGAGCTGACCGACGCCTTCAACGGCATGCTCAGCCACATCGAGACCCAGAACAGTCAGCTTGTCGCGGCGCACAACGATCTCGAAGCCCGCGTCGCCGCCCGCACGGTGGAGCTGGAGGCCGCTCGCGAGCGCGCCGAGGCCGCCAACCGGGCCAAGAGCGCGTTCTTGGCCAACATGAGCCACGAGATCCGCACGCCGATGACGGCGATCCTGGGCTACTCGGACATGCTGATGGAGCGTCAGGTCACGCCCGCGAAGCGGGACGCCTACGTCACGACGATCGCGCGCAACGGGCGCCACCTGCTGTCGATCATCAACGACATCCTGGACCTCTCCAAGATCGAAGCGGGCAAGCTGGTGCTCGAGAAGATCGAGTGTTCCCCGCTGCATCTGCTGGCCGACACCGTCAGCGTGATGAGCGCGCGCGCGGCCGAGAAGAAGCTGGACTTCGATGTCCGCGTCGAGGGCCCGATCCCCGAAACGATCATGACCGATCCGACCCGATTGAGGCAGATCCTGGTCAACCTGCTCAGCAACGCGATCAAGTTCACCGAGCGCGGGCGCGTGGTGCTGCGGGTGGCGGCGCGCGTCCGCGACGACGACGAAGCCGACCTCATCCTCGAGGTCGAAGACACCGGGATAGGCATGGCGCCCGCGCAGATCGAGGGGATCTTCGCGCCCTTCACCCAGGCGGATCAGACCATGACGCGGCGTTATGGCGGCACGGGGTTGGGGCTCGCCATCAGCCACAGCCTGACCGAGGCGCTGGGCGGGACCATCACGGTCACCAGCGTGCCCGAGAGCGGGTCGACATTCCGCGTGGAGCTGCCGCTGGGCCCGCTGGGTGACGTGGCGATGGTCGAGGCGAAGACCCCGACGCTGTGGCGCCAACCCGAGGCGAAGACCCGGAGCACGGAGCGCCTGTACGGGCGCGTGCTGCTGGCCGAAGACGGGGCGGACAACCAGCGGCTGATCGCGGCCATGCTGCGGCAGGCGGGGGCGCAGGTCGACTGCGTGGACAACGGGGCCGACGCGGTGAGACGCGCGCTCGAGGCGAAGGCCGCGGGCACGCCGTACCATGTGGTGCTGATGGATATGCAGATGCCCGTGCTGGACGGGTACGCGGCGACCCGGCAGCTCAGGCAGGTCGGGTACACCGGGACGATCATCGCGCTGACGGCGCACGCGACGACGATGGATCGCCGGCGCTGCCTGGACGCGGGGTGCGATGAGTACGCGTCCAAGCCGGTGGCGCGGGCCGAGCTGCTCGCGATGGTCGCGCGCTTTAGCGAGGCGGCCGGCGCGAGCCCACCGCCCGGCGCACCGCGTGAGATCGATCACGCGCACGGGGGTGGGCCGGCGCTGTTCAGCACCCTCGCGGGCGAGGGATCCTTCGAGTCCCTCATCGATGGGTTCGCCAACGCCATGCCGGTCTTCGTCGCCAAGCTCGAGTCGGCGGTGGCCGGCGGCGAGCGCGAGCGGCTGCTGCGCCTGGCGCATCAGATGAAAGGAGCAGGTGGGACCTATGGATTTGACGCGGTGACCCTGGCGGCGGCGGAGGTCGAAGCGGCCCTCAGCAGGCCTGAGGCGGACCAGGATCTCGCGGCGGCCGTGCGGCCGCTCATCTCTACCTGCCGGTCGGTGCGCGCCGGAACGTCCGAGGCGACGAGGGCCGGATGAAGTTCGCCCTCGCGCTGCTGCTGGCGAGCTCGCTGACCGGCGCCCCGTCGGGTGCGGAGGTGAAGTCCGAGCTGGTGCGGCGCTTGACGCACTACGTCACCTGGCCCGCGACCCCGGCACCTCCAGAAGACTTCGTCGTGTGCGTCATGGCGGATCCCGAGATGGGGCGCGCGCTGGAGGCGATGGTCGAGCGGGCCAAGCGGCTGCAGGACGCGCCGTGCCGGTTGGAGCGCCGCAGCGGCGACGCCGACATCGCCGGCTGCCACCTCGTCTGGGTGGGAAAGCCCGCGCTCGCTCGGATTGGCGAGCTGCGGCAGCGCGCTCGCGCGACGCACTGCCTGCTGGTGGCAGGCGAGGCCGCCAGTTGCAAGCGCGGGGCGCACCTCGCCCTGGTGCAGGAGGAGTCTGGGTTTTCGGTGCGGATCGATCGCGGCGGCGTCCAGGCCGACGGATTCTCAGTGAGCTCGAAGCTGCAACGCGTCGCGGAGGATTGTCAATGAAGCGCCGCATCCTCATCGCCATGGGTGTCGTCACGATTGCTGCGCCGCACGGCGCGACGGCGGCTGCGGCAGATCCCGGGTCCGTCGATCCCGAGCTCCAGAACCTGGAGGCGCTGAGCCTGGAGGAGCTGTTGCGCATCGAGGTGCACACCGTCGTCGCCGCGTCCAAGCGGCCGGAGCAGTCGTCTCAGGCGCCCGCGACCACCGTGGTGGTGACCCGCGACGAGATTCGCCTGCGCGGATACGCGTTTTTACGCGACGTGCTCCACGACTTGCCCGGGATGGAGACCACCGAGACCTATTTCAGCGAGTTCGGCACGCTGGTCCCGGTGCGAGGCGTGGTCGGCAACAACAAGATCATCGTGCTCATCGACGGGGTGCGCGTGAACCCGCCGGGGGGCGAGCCGATGATGTTCCGAAGCGACATCAGCGTCCGCGACGCCGAGCAGATCGAGGTCATCTACGGGCCGGGCTCGACGCTGTACGGACAGGACGCCATCAGCGCGGTGGTGAACATCCAGACCGCCGAGCCGCGCGAGGACCGGTGGCTGACCATCGGCAGCGCGGGCGGCTGGCCGCTGCGTTACGAGGGCTGGCTGTCCGCGAACAAGCGCTTCGACAAGCTCCGCGTCTTCGCGAGCTCCCATGTGTTCCGCGCCACCCTGACCGACCTGTCGAAGGCGTGGGAGCGCGAGTGGAACACCACCTACCGGCCGACCGCGGCGCTGAAGACCGGGGGGCCGGGCGACGACCGCGGCGTGACCGACACGCGCTGGGATTTCGGCTTCACGGGGCTGTTCAGGCTCGACTACGGCGACGCGCGGATTCAGATCTGGCACCGGCAATCGCAGCGCTCGAGCTCGGAGGGGCTCGACGGCGGCTTCGCGAAGATCGAGGCGGCGCGGTGGGGCGACATGTCCACCGTCATCGAGGCGCGGCACAAGGCGACGCTGACCGAGGCGGTGTCGCTCACCTCGTCGCTGCTCGTCAATCGGTACGAGATCGACCCGAAGAGCCGCTACGTGTTCGAGGCGTCGGAGACCGAGTGGTTCGACGACGACTGGAAGTACGGGCTCGGGATGAGCGCGTCCTTGGAAGAGCAGGTGGTCTGGGATCTCGGCGAGCGCGGCTCGGTCACCGGCGGGCTGGTCGTCTCCCACTTCGACATCCAGCCCAAGGCGACCATCCCGGGGGGCGCGGACCGCTCGCGCGACGTCACCAGCCAGGGCGGCGCGTTGGAGTACTTCGTCGGCGAAGACGGCGCGCGGGAGCGCGTCACCGTGGCGCGTGCGTCCAACCTCGTCTACCAGTCCGTCGGCGGCTACGTGGAGGCGGCCATCGACCTCATCCCCAAGCTGCGCCTCATCGCCGGGGTGCGCCTGGACTACGACACGCGCATCGACGAGCTCCCCGTCAGCCCGCGCCTGGCCCTGGTGCTGCGACCGCGAAAAGAGCTGGTGATCAAGGGCATCTTCACCCAGGCCTGGGTGGCGCCGCCGCCCTACTTCTCAAACAACGTCTTCTTCAATGGCGTCAGCATCAACACGGCGAATCCCAAGCTACAACCGGAGCGGGCGCGCTCGGTGGAGCTGGCGCTGTCGTGGACCGCGGCGCGCTTCGAGCTGGGCCTGAGCATCTATTATAATGCGCAAGAGAACCTGCTGGTGACCGGCGACCAGCAGCTAGACGTCAACATCGTCGACGACCGGATCTACACGTCCGAGACCGGCGGCACGCCGATTGTGCTCACGCACAGCGCCAACAGCGGCAAGAGCATGGCGGTCGGGGGCGAGCTGCGCGGGCGCGTCAACCCGGCGAAGATGCTGTCGCTGTGGGGCTCGTATTCGCTAGTCGAGTTCGAGACGCGGCGCAAAGACGGCGGCGAGACGGTGACGTCGGGCCTCCCGGGCATCTCGCGCCACAACCTGCGCTTAGGCGCGACGGTCTGCCCGGTCGCGGAGCGGCTGTTCATCTCCGGCTCATTGAGCCTGCGCTCGACGCCCGAGAACATCCCCGAGTTTCAAGACGGCCAGGCCCGGACGACCCTGCGCGGCGCCATCAAGACCCCGTGGGAGCTGCGCCTCCATGTGCTGTATAGCCCCGCCGACTGGCTCGACGTCTACCTGGACCTGCGAAACCTGACGAACCACCACTACGCCCTCGGCGGCCTGCTCGGAAACGCCGTCCCCCAGGAAGGCTTCAGCGGCACCGTGGGCCTGACGTGGCGACACTGAGGAGGTGTTGGCCCAGCCCGGCGCGGCGCCCGATCTGCATCGCGCGGCCGGTGGGGCGCGGGCGGCTACTGAGGCTTGGCGGCGGGCGGGGCACCCGGTGTCTCGATGCGCTCGACCCAGGCGGGGTCGTCGGTCACGAAGGCCCGCAGCCAGTCGCCGACGAGGGTCTCGCCCGACCTGGTCACGTCCAGGCCGCCGATCTTCACCTTGGCGAGGAGATCGCCCGAGCCCGGCGGCAGCTCGATGGCGGAGAGGTCGCTGCCGATGATCCCCGTCGGGTCGCCCAAGAGCGCCGTGTGGGTGATGCCGTCGACGAAGAAGCGGCGGTAGCGGTCGGGGTAGGCGGCGTGGATGCGGTCGGTCTCGCTGATGAGCGCGTCGCGAAAGAGCGCTGGCGCGATCTTGAGGAAGACGTCGGCGATGATGGAGTCATAGTACGAGCTGAAGACGGCGACGCGGATGTCGGTGTCGCGGGCCAAGGTCCACTCGACCAGCGGCGTGATGTGGCCGCTGGTCACGCACTCAGGGCAGGTGTCGGGGATGAAGCGGGTGGCGTTGAACTCGTCGAGCAGGCCGCCGATGAACGCCGCGTCGCCGGGCTTGGCGACACCGACGCCGGAGTCGTTGAAGACATCGACGTGAGCGCTCTGCCAGGTGGCGCGCACCAGGATGGTCGCCGGGATGGTGCCGAAGCCGCCAGCGCTCGAGCCGACCAGCAGCACGCGCTTCGGGTTCGGGAAGATCTCGTGCGCCTTGCGGAGCGCGGCGGACAGGTTGTGGAGGCCGCGGTGGAAGCGGTCGGGTGTGCCGTCGGCGTCCTCGTCGACGTCGGCGTCGCCCACGAAGAGCGAGCCGTCGCAGTAGGGCAGGTAGACGACGCTCCAGTCGCGCAGCGGGTTGGCCTCCATGTCGCGGTCCAGGGCGTCGACCGAGGGGATGCCGGGCGGCGCGGCGTTCACGGCGAGGCAGAACTCGGACCAGCAGGCGCCGCCGCCTTGCAGGAAGATGACCACGCGGTCGCTGACCAGCTCGCGCACGGCGAAGCGGAAGGGGCCGCCGCGCATGCACAGCGGGCCGTCGCCGGGCTCCATGCGGAAGGTCGTCGTGTCGCCATCGGTCTCCTCGACGACCGGCGCGGGCCCGGTGAAGAGGTAGCGGTCGAGCCCAAGCCGCTTGGCCTCGAGCGCCAACTGCGACGGGGCGGCGTCCGGCGTGGCGTCGGAGGCGGCGTCTGGCGTCGCGTCGGCGAGCAGCGCGCCGCCGCCATCGCCCCCATCGCAGCCCGCCGCGCCGCATGCCAAGAACACAGTCCCTATCAGCGAAAAAGCACGCACCCGCCACCTCCTGACCCACGCTGGGGCCCCGGCCCGCGCGGATGATAGCGCGAGGCCCGACCGCCGGCGAATCGGGCGAGTGGGCCGGCGGGCCACGTTGTGACGCACCCGGTCGCCGTGGTGTCATGGGCGTCTGGGGGTGTGCATGAAGAGCCGATTTCGAGGGAGCGTGCAGCGGGCCGAGCGGGCCGACCTCTGTGATGGGATGTGGCCCGCCGAGGGGCGCCCGGCGCTGCTGGCCGCGCTGCGAGATCTCGACCCACTGGACGCGGAGGCCGCGGGCGCCGTCGCCGCCCCCCTCAGCCCGGCGCCGGCCGCGCGGCTGCTGGCCCCGCTGAGGCCCACGGGCATCTTGATGCGGCTCTTCGACGAGGCCATCGGAGGCGAGGAGCTCCCGGACGCGCCGCACGTGGTATGGCACGCGGCGTGGTCGGCGCCCGGCGACCCCAGCCAGGCGACGGTTCAGGGCTCGGAGCACGGGTTCGGTCAGTTCGAAGCGGGCGACAGCGCCGAGCTTGCCGCGTGGCCGGACCGCGGACCCATAGGCATCTGACACCGGAGACGACACCTTGACGACCCGCTGGTCACTGCTCGCAGCTTGTTTGCTCCTCCTCAGCGCCTGTGACGGCGGCGCCAGCGCCGGCGCCGACGTGGGCGGCGACTCCGGCCCTGGCTCGCCCACCACCTACACCGACTGGTCACCGGGCGCGACGACCACCAAGAAGCCCGCCTACGACGGCTCGTGCCGCCTGCGCGCCGCCGACCACCGCGAGCTCGCCTCGGCCGGCGCGACCGACGACCGCCTCTCCGTCCTCGGCATCGACTCCAACGGCGCGCGCCTTGAAGTCGTCGCCGTCCACGACGGCCGCGACGTGCTCGTCGGCGCCGTCAACCTCGCGGCGGTCCGCCCGGGCCAGTCCTGGGGCGCCGCCAGCGGCACGGCCACCTGGACCGGCGACGCCCCCTTCTCCGGCCTCGTCATCGACGGGACCCTCTGCTTTCAAGCCCCGCTCGCCGTCGGCCAGGGCGGCAGGGGCGAGTTCTCCTTCATCGTGGACGTCCAGGGCCACCCCGTCTCGATCGGCGGGGACTTCGTGCTCGCCGCGGCCGCCGTCCAACATCTCACCCCGCTCACGCTCCGCGCCGACCCGGTCGAGCTCGACCTGCGCTAGCGGATTTCAGCGCCCCACTGCGGGCGGTGGTCGCCCTGGGGGCGCTGGGTTAGGGTGCGGCTCCCCTCGACGTGGGAGCCGCCCCGATTTCGAGCGCCGCCAAATCCGCCCGCATGAGGAGGCTCCAGGTCCGCGTGTTCACGCTGACCTGGCTGAGCTACGCGTCCTTCTACCTCACGCGCAAAGACTTCAGCGTCGTCAAAGGCCGCCTCGAAGAGGACCTGCACCTCACCCTGGCGCAGCTCGGCATGATCGACACGCTCTACCTCGCCTCCTACGCGGTCGGGCAGTTCGTCAGCGGCTCCCTCGGCGATCGCTTCGGGCCCCGCCGCATCCTCGCCGCCGGCATGGTCGGCTCGGCGATCTGCGCCGCGCTCTTCGGCGCCTCCTCGCTCTTTCTGCCATTCCTGCTGGCGTTTGCGGTCAATGGGCTCTTTCAGTCCACCGGCTGGTCCAACAACGTCGCCGCGATGGCGCCCTGGTTCGGGCGCAACGTCCGCGGCCTCGTCATGGGGTTTTGGTCCACGAACTACCAGGTCGGCGGCCTGCTCGCGACCGCCCTGGCCGGCTGGCTGCTGGTGCACTACGGCTGGCGGTCCGCGTTCTTCGTGCCCGCGGCCTGGGTCGGCGGCGTCGGGCTGCTGGTCTTCTTCTTCCTCGTCGAGCACCCCCGCGACGTCGGGCTGCCTCCGGTCGACCACGAGGAGCACCCGCCCGAGATCCCGCCCCGGCCCCGCCCCGCCACCCCCCCCCCCCCCCCCCCCCCCCCGGGCGCCGCGCCCCCCCCCCGGCCGGGGCC
>CAZNZH010000151.1:0-9677 GCA_964577445.1 uncultured Myxococcales bacterium | reverse complement strand
CTGGACGCCGGCGCCCTGATCGAGCCCGACCCCGACGCCGCCATCGGCCGCGCTCAGGCCGGCGGGAGCCTCATCCACCTCGACGCCGCCGCCCTCGCGGCCCTGCCCGCCGAGGACCCGCTCGCCGCCTACCCGTGGCGCCTGTACTACACCGGCTACCGGCAGCCCTGGGCCCTGGACGCGCAACCTTCTTGGCTCTGCGTCGCCGTCGCCACCGACCCGGCCGGCCCCTGGACCAAGCCCGCGCTCTTGCCCGAGTCGCCAGCGCCGCACTGCGTCTTGCGCGTCGACGGCCTCGTCATGGGCGAGGTCACCCGCACCGAGTCCGGCTACCTGCTCTCGGCCAGCCGCCGCGCCATCGGCGCCGTGACCCAGGCGGGCGTGTACCTCTACACGTCGCCGGACGGCGTGACGTTTTCGCCGCTGGGTGACAGCCCGGTCCTGACCTTCTCGGACACCGCGGTCGCCCCGGGCATCTACGGCCGCGTCGGCGAGCGCAGCCGCGTGGTGTGGGACCCGTACAATCAGCGCTTCGACGCGCTGGTCTCGCTGGTGAGCGGCACCGCCGGCGACGCGCGCGGCGTCATCGCGGGCGGCCCGGACCCCCTCACCGCCTTCCCCGTAGCGCCGGACGCCGTGTCCGCCCCGGGTGTTCTGGGCCCGACGCCGGCCGAGGTCTCCGGCAACCGCTTTTACGGCGACATGGTGGCCTGGCGCGTGGGCGGCCTGTGGCTGGGGCTGGTCCAGAAGCGAGAGAACATCTGCCCGAAGACCGCCTGGGCCTCGCTGGTCTCCAGCCGCGACGGACGCCACTGGCTCTTGGCCACCAGCGAGCCCAACGGCCTGGAGCAGCCCTTCCTCGAGAAGGCTTTCACCACCGCGCAGCCCGACACCTCCATCGCGACGCTCTCCGGCGGCGGCCCCGCGAGCGCTGGCGGGCTCTGGCATTTCCTGTCCGGCGGCACGCCTGAGGGCGGCTGCGCTGAGCCCGCGAGCGCTGGTGGCATCGTGCGCCATGTGGTCCGCGAGGGCGGCGCGGTCGGCCTCGAAGCCGCGCCTACCCAGTCCACCCTCGTCACGCGCCCGCTGAAGATGCGCGCCGGCCAGGTGGCCAGCGTGCTGACGCTCAACGCCTTCGTGGCCGACAAGCTGGTCATCCAGGTCGAGACGCTCAGCCCCATCAACAGCATCCTCGCCACCCAGCAGAAGGTGGTGGCCGCCGGCGACTACCGCGGCGACGCCATCGCCCTGCCGCCGCTGAACGCGCTGACCGCGGGGCGCTTCCGGATGCGCTTCACCCTGACCGGCGGCGGCGAGCTGTTCGGCTTCCGGCTCAGCGACCCCCTCTGCGACGCGGCGATCTGCGACGACCCCGAGCGCGCCCTGTGCGACTCGTCGACCGGCGCGGCGGTCTGCGCCTGCACCCCGCCCACCCATGACGACGGCGAGGGCAACTGCACCGTCGACCCCTGCCTGCCCGACCCCTGCACGGCGCTGCACCAGCAGGGCTGCACCGCCTCGCCCGCGGGCGACAAGGCCGTCTGCGGCTGCGAAGCCGGCTGGGTGAAGGCCAACGGCGTCTGCATCCCCGACCCCTGCGCGGTGACGGGCCCCGACGCGCCGTGTCAGCCGCCCGGGCCGGACCGGTGCCGCGCCGTGGGCGGCCTGCCCGAGTGCTACTGCCCCGAAGGCAGCGTCGAGGGCGCCGCCGGCTGCGTCGAGACCGACGCGCGCGCCTTCGTGACCTCCATGACCGTGACCGGGGCCGGGGTCGGCGGTCAGGGCGGCGCCGATCTCCTCTGCGCGGGCCTCGCCTCAGGCGCGGACCTGCCGGGCAGCTACGGCGCGTGGATCTCGGACGCGGCGGCCGGGCCCGCGGCGGCGCGCTTCGCTGGCGGCGGCCCCTGGCGCACCTTCGACCCCCAGACCCAGCTCTGGACGCGCATGGTCGCCGCCGAGCTCGACGCGCTGCTCGGCGGGGGCCTGGCCTCGCCCATCGACCGGACCCAGACCGGCGCCGTCGTCGCCGACCCCTGCGCCGTCTGGACGGGCACCCTCATCTCAGGCGGCGCGCCGGTCGCCGACGAGCCCGGCAGCGGCCTCTGCTCGGACTGGACCTCCGCCGCGCCCGAAGAGATCAGCCTCGCGGGCAACTGCCAGGCCACCGACAGCACCTGGACCGCCGGGACCGTCGCGTCCTGCGACACAGCGCTCCGAGTCTACTGTTTGGGACTGCCGAGCGAGTGATCCGGACCGACCTCGCGGCGATCTCGGCCGAGGCCGACAGCTTCGACGCCCTGGCGCTGAAGACGCCACAGGTCGACGCGTTCTGCACGTCCAGCGCTTGGATTCTCTCGGCCCACCAGGCCTTCCACCCCGAACAAGAGCCCTACGTCTATCGATCCGACGAGGGCTGGCTGGTGCTCGCGCGGGGCCACGCGGCGGGCCTGGGGGCCTACCTCGCGCCCATGGAGGCGATGTGGGGTCTGGCGAGCCCGCTGCTGGGCGACGGCGAGGCGCTCTTCGCCGGCTGTGAGCGCGCGCTGCTCTCGGCCCAAGACGACTGGGACACCCTGTGGCTGTGCGGCATGAACCCCGGCTCGAGCGCCTTTCGGTGCCTGTCGCAGCGCTTCGGCAAGACCCACCGCCTCTTCTTGGGGCCGGTCACCCGCCGCTCCGTCGCCGACCTCAGCCGCGGCCTCGACGGGTTCTGGGCCGACCGCGCGCGCGTGTTCCGCAAAAACCTCCGGCGCGCGCGCAGGCTCGCCGACGAGGCGGGGATCGTCTGGGAGTGGCACGCCACCGTCACCGGCGACGCGCGCGAGCGGCTCTACGCGCGCATCCTCGACGTGGACCGGCGTAGCTGGAAGGGCCTGGCGCACGAGGGCCTGTCGGACAGCGGCATGATCACCTTCTACGAGCTGATGTCGCGGCGCCTCGCTGAGGCGGGCCGGATGCGGGTGGTCTTCGCGCGCCTGGACGACGAGGACGTCGCCATGGGCTTCGGCGCGACCTTCGGCGACAGCTTTCGAGGCCTCCAGATGAGCTACGACGACCGCTTTCGCTCGCTGTCTCTGGGTAACCTCGTCCAGGTCGAGCTCATCACCCGGCTGTGCGCCGAGGGGATCACCAGCTACGATCTGGGGACCGAGATGGACTACAAGCGCCGCTGGTCTGAGCCCGGCCTGGAGACGACCACCTTGGTCATCCGGCGCTGACACGTCCTCCGCGGCGGTGCGCTCCGCCAGCGCTGCCAGGGCGGCGGCCTGGCTATTTGGCCCCGCAGTCCCCGCCGACCACCTCGAAGCCGACGCGGCGGTTGACCTCGCGCCCCTCCTCGGTGTCGTTGGGCGCCCGCGGCCGGCTGTAGCCGAAGCCCTCCGAGCGCATCTTCTCCGCCGGCACGCCCTTCTTGATGAGGTACGCGCGCACGGCCGCCGCGCGCTTGTCGGAGAGCTTGAGGTTATAGGCCTTGCCGCCTCGATTGTCGGTGTGGCCCTCGATGTCGACCCGGTCGAACTTCGCGCCGCGCTCGATGATGAGCTCGGCGACCGCGTCGAGCAGCGGGAAGCTCACCGGCTTGATCACCGCCTTCGCGGTGTTGAAGTAGATCTTGTCGCTGATGACGATGCTGCACTTCTCGATGCGGGCCAGGGGCACGGTGTCCGGGCAGCCGTCGGTGTCCTCGAAGGCGTTTTGCGTCTCCGGCTCCAGGGGGCACCTGTCGTCCACGTCGAGGATGCCGTCCTGGTCGTTGTCCGGGTCGGGGCAGCCGTCGGCGTCCTCGAAGCCGTCGATATCCTCGGGCTCCATGGGGCAGCGGTCGTCCACGTCGAGGATGCCGTCCTGGTCGTTGTCGGGGTCCGGGCAGCCGTCGGCGTCTTGGAACCCGTCGACGTCCTCGGGCTCCATGGGGCAGCGGTCGTCCAGGTCGAGGATGCCGTCCTGGTCGTTGTCGGGGTCCGGGCAGCCGTCGGCGTCTTGGAACCCGTCGAAGTCCTCGGGCTCGAGCGGGCAGCCGTCCTCTGGGTCGATGTAGCCGTCGCCGTCGGTGTCCGGGGGGCCCGACGCCGGCTCGGCCCACTGTAGACCGCCGTACACCCGCCAGTCGGGAGCGCCGTAGCCCGGCACCAGCCCCGCACCCGCGCCGGCCTCGATGGTCAGCCCGCGGGCCACGCGAAACTGCGGGCCGCCGACCAGCTCGACGGGGCTCTCGCTGTCCTCGCCAAAGGGGTGGGTCAGGCGGGTGCGGCCGAAGAGCTCCGCGGCGACCGCGAAGTGCTCCACCACGCGCCAGCGCGCGCCCACGCCCCAGGTCAGATCGTGGTCCAGCTCGAGGTTCTGAAAGCTCTTGTGAGCTGTGCGAAGTGACACACCCAGGTTGAGCGCCACCAAGACCGGGCCGACGCCCAGGCTCAGGTCCACCCGGGGCCGAATCGTCGCGCCGTTTTCGCCCGCCAACGCGTCCGTGGAGCCCGTCGGCACGCCGGCCGTCACGCCCAGGGCCAGGCCGAAGCCCTGCTTGTCGCGCCCGCGCCGCTCGAGCAGCCGAAAGCGCAGCCCGAGATCGAGATCGCCAACCGCCGCCTTGTCGATCTCCGGAAATCGCGCCGCGTCGCCCTTGCTCTTGAAGACGATGGGCAGCCCGAGCTGAAACTCAGCGAACCCAAAAAGACCAATACCTACGCCAAGTTGGCCGGTCAGCCGCCGCTCGACCAGGCGCCGCTCGCCCTGAACACCGTTGATGTCGTAGAGCAAGCGCAGCGGATCGTCGGCGTAGTGTACCCAGAAGCCGCCGTAGGGCGACCAGGCCGGCGCGACCTCGGAGCCCTTGACCGAGAGCACCCGGTCATCGCCCGGCTGGATCTGGAAGAGGTCGATGGAGAAGCCGTCGGCCGCCTGCGCCGCCGGGGCGGTCACGGCGAGAGAGGTCAGCGCGAAGAGCGCGGTGCAGCCTGGTAGAAGCAACCTCCGAAGCGATCGCCGGCGACGATGCAGCACCAGCAGACCCAGCGCGATGAGCAGCTCCCAGGGCAGCCCGCCGGAGCCGCCCGCCGAGCAGTCGCTGAGGCCGTTGCCCTGAACGAGGCCCGCCGCGAAGTCGTCGGAGGGCAGGTTGCGCGGGTTTTGGCCCAGGGAGACCTCGGTCCCGTCGTTGACGCCGCCGTGGTCGGTGTCCGGGTCCAGCGGGTCGGTGCCGTGCACCAAGACCTCGTCGCCGTCGCTCAGCCCGTCGGCGTCCGTGTCGGGGTCCAGCGGGTCGGTCTTCGTGTCATTGACCTCGGTGCCGTCCGACAGGTTGTCGTCGTCCGTGTCGGGGTCCAGCGGGTCGGTCTTCGTGTCGTGGACCTCGGTGCCGTCGTCGAGCCCGTCGCCGTCCGTGTCCGGGTTCAGCGGGTCGGTCTTCGTGTCGTTGATCTCCTCCACATCCGTCAGGTGGTCGCCGTCGTCATCGTCGTCGAGGCAGTTCGGCTCGCCGTCCTCGTCGGTGTCGGTGCAGTCGACCGTGCACAGCGGGGAGGCCTCGCTACAGTCGGCACCCAAGCAGCCGGCGCCCTGGCCGTAGCCGTCGCCGTCGGGGTCGACGCAGCCGGGGGCCTTGCAGTCGGGGATGCCGTCTTTGTCCGCGTCCGAGCAGTCGGTGGTGCAGGTGGGCGCCGTGTCGTCGCAGTCAGGCACGCACAGGCCGCCGATGCCGAAGCCGTCCTTGTCCTCATCCACGCAGGGCTGCGCGCAGTCGGCCACGCCGTTTCCGTCGAGGTCGGCGGTGCAGTTGGTGGTACAGGCGGCGACGAGATCGTCGCAGTCGGGGCCGGCGCAGCCCGCGCCCTTGCCGTAGCCGTCCTCGTCCTGGTCGATGCAGGGGTCGGCGCAGTCGGGGATGCCGTCCTTGTCGAGATCCGAGCAGTCGGTGGTGCAGGTGGCGAAGCTGTCGTTACAGTCGGTGCCCAGGCAGCCCGCGCCGGTGCCGAACCCGTCGCCGTCCTCGTCGGCGCAGGTCGAGACGGCGCAGTCGGGGTCCGCCGCGTCGGTCTTCCCGTCGCAGTCGTTGTCGATGAGGTCCGCGCACAGCGGCGCCTCGGTGGTCTTGCCGGGGTGGGCGGTCGCGGCGGCGTCGTCGCAGTCCGTCCCCGTGCCGCCGTCCGTGTCGTTCGGGCAGCCCGCGACGTCCGGGTCCGCGTTCAGCGTCCCGGCCGCCGACGCGCAGTAGCCGTCGCCGTCCGCGTCGCAGTCAAAGCCGAAGCCGGGCGTGTTCGGCGCGCAGTCGCACGCGTCGCAGACGCCGTCTTTGTCCATGTCGGCGTCGGAGTAGACCCGCAGCCGCGCGATGGTCGGGTCAGCGCCCAGCCCGGTCGCGTTGGTCTGGTAGCGAAACCGGAAGCCCACGGCGTTCCCGGGGCCGACGCCGGGCAGCGACCACGTGGCGGGGCTCAAGGCGCCCGTGAAGGTCTCGAGCGGCTTGAAGGCGCCGCCGTCCACCGAGTAGCTGACGGCCAGCGAGTCGGGCGCCTGGACCGAGCCGCCGAGATCCACGGTGACCTTGATGTCTTCGACGCAGGCCGCGGCCGGCACGACGATAGGGCTCGACTCCAGCGTGCTGTCGATGCCGTTGGCGCCGACGGCGCGCCACTGGCCGCTGGCCTGAGACCACGCCCAGCTCTGATCGCCGCTCACCAACCAGCCAGCGTTTACCTGGGTAAACCTCACGTCGGCGTAGTCCGCGCACACCGCGCTTCCGCCGCCGCCGCAGTCGGTGTCGACGCCGTCGGTCAGCCCGTCGCAGTCGTTGTCGACGCCGTCGTCGCAGATCTCGGGGAAGCTCGACGCCACCGCGGCGTCAGCCGGCGCGCAGTCGCACAGGTTCGGCACGCCGTCGGAGTCGCCGTCCTGCTGCGGGATGACGATGAGGTTGTCGACGTTGAAGAAGTCGCTGGCGTCGATCATGAAGAACACGACCTCATCGACCGGCTGCGAGAAGACGAAGCCCTTCCAGGTGATGAAGTTGTTCTTGGGGCCCGACGCGTCGATGTCGTTGTCGACGAAGACCAGCTCACCGTCTTTGTAGGCCTCCATGGCCATCAGGCCGCCGCCGTCGCCCGCGTCGATGACGTTGAGCGCAATGGCCACGGCCGGCTTGGGCGTGAACGCCACGCGCAGGCGGCTGTTGTACTCGTAGGAGCCGAAGCGCTGCGCCTCGATGGCGGGGGTGCCGTCGCCGAGGGCCTGGGTGGTGTAGTAGGGCGACGTGCTGACGGTGAGCTGCTCGCCGGGCTTGTTGGTGTCGGCGGTCAGCACGTAGCCGTCGCCGGCGAAGGGCCCCGCGGTCTTGTCGGCGATGGCGTTGAAGTCGTGGACGACGTAGCACTGGCCGATCGCGTCGCTGAACGCGGCCAGGGTGTCGTACCGGGTCGCCTTGATGTTGCAGGAGGTGAGCGTCAGCGACTCGGCGAAGAGCGCCGGGATCGGGCCCAGGGAGTCCTTGGGCTGCTGGCAGCTCGTCGCGCCGTCGGTCGACACGTAGATGGTCACGCGCAGGGTCTTGGCCCCCGGCGTCGGCTTGATCGCCAGGGAGCCGAGGCTCCACATCTGGACGAAATCCTTTCCAAATGCGGAGTGGAACAGCCCGCCGTCCTGAAGGAAGAAGTCCTGGCCGCCGCCCAGCTCGTCTTCCCAGCCGAGCCACACGATGTCGAACTTGGGCTCGCCGGTCTTGGTGCCGTGAAACTCAGCGCCCCCCTGCACATCCCACTGAAGCAGCACCTCGTCGCCGGTCCCCGGGAGGCTCCAGGCCCACGACAGCGGGCTGTCGAGCTTGTCGTCGTTGTTGGCGTAGCAGTAGGTGGCGCTGAGATCTCGCGGGGAGACCGCCACGCACTGGTTTTTCCCGCTGCACTGGGTGTTTGAGTCGTTACAGATCGCACCCGCTTCACGCTGACACGTCTGGCTACACCCGTCGCCGGCCAAGGCGTTGCCGTCGTCGCACTGCTCGCCCGCTGAGACCACGCCGTTGCCGCAGCCGCCGACCGCGCCGCCCGAGCAGCCGACCACGCGCAGCTCGTTGACGGTGACGCCGAGCTCGACCAGCCCGGGCCCCGCGCAGGCGTCGCCGCACTGATAGAGCACGTCGGCCGGCTGGACGTAGACCGACACGGTGAGGCTGGTCGCGCCCGCCGTCGGCGCCCAGCAGAGCGTGTCGTCCACCTGCCAGACGGCGGGCGGCGTGTTGTGGCAGCCGATGGCGAGGTTCTGCGACGCGCAGTCCCCGAGATCCGCGCCGACGAGGCAGTCGATCGCGGCCTTGCCGAGGTTGTCCTTCCAGCCGAGGAAGACGCGATCGTGACCGCCGGCCTCGAGGCGGGCGTTGAGGTCGACGTGGACGCAGACCGTGGTGCCCGCGGTCAGCGCGGCCGTGGGCGTATAGACGGCCTGGGCGACGTTCGCGGGCGTGTCGATGCCGCCGGAGTCGTAGCAGATCTCCTCAGCCTGAACGAGCAGCGCGTCCGGGCACTGAGCCGAGGCGCTGGGCGCCGAAGCGAGGAACGAGAGGGCCGCGAGCGCGACGAGCCCGGTGCGGGTCATGGTGTGCCTCCTGAAGGGCCAAGGATCTTTGGGGGGGGCCCGGGTAGGCAGCCCACGCGTCGAGGTTCCGTCAGACGCCCATGGGGTGCCAGGCGGTCTTCAGCTCGACGAAGGGCGCGATGAGGTAGGGGCTCTGACACGCGTCGCTGAGCCAGTGGGCCACGTCCCCGTCGTCTTCAAACTGCACGCGCTTGACCGACTCGGCCGCCTCGGTGGCGATGAGCTTTCGCGTCGCCGCGTCGGCGCCCACGCAGAGGATGCCGTCGACGTCCATGTGCTTGGCCACGTGCGGCGCCAGCTCGTCGCGTAGCCCTGTGAGGATGTTGACCACGCCGCCTGGGAGGTCGGAGGTCACCAGCACCTCGGCGAGCTCCATCGCCACGGTCGGCGCCGGCCCGCTGACGATGGCGATGACGGTGTTTCCCGAGACGATGACGGGTGCGATGGCCGAGATGAGACCCAGCAGCGCCGATCCCTCGGGCGCGAACGCCGCGACCACGCCGGTCGCTTCGGGGAAGGTGAAGTTGAAGTGCGCCGACGCCACCGGGTTGGTCGTGCCCATGAACTGCGGGAACTTGTCGGCCCAGCCGGCGTACCAGACCAGCCGGTCCACGGCCGCGCCCACCTCTTCGGCCGCCGCCTTCACGCTCAGCCCCGCCGCCGCGACCAACGCCGCCTCGAAGACCGCCGAGCGCGCCTCGAGCATCTCGGCCATCCGGTACATGATCTGCCCGCGGTTGAACGCGGTGCGCCCCGCCCAGCCCGCCTGCGCCTTGCGCGCGACGACCGCCGCGTCGCGGAAATCCTTACGCGACGCCCGGCACACGTTGGCCACGATCTCCCCCTTCGCGTCCCGCGCGACCATGTAGCGCCCGCTCTCCGTGCGCGGAAAAGCCCCGCCGATATAGAGCTTGTAGGTCTTGCGCACCGCGATGCGCTCGGGCCCCTTCGCCATCAGCGCACCTCCAGATAGGGCAGCAGACCGTGCCAGCCGCCCTCGCGCCCGAACCCGCTCTCTTTGTAGCCACCGAAGGGGCTGGTCGGGTCGAACTTGTTGAAACTATTACCCCAAATGACGCCGGCCTTCAGCGCGCCTG
>CAZNZH010000150.1:0-9693 GCA_964577445.1 uncultured Myxococcales bacterium | reverse complement strand
GTGTGCGATTCGAGGACGTGACGTTCTCCTACCGCACCGGCAGCCCGGTGCTGCTCGCGATCCGCCAGGACCTCGGCGAGTGCACGCGCTGCCGCCTCCACGACGGCCGCAACCACATCGTCTTCGGCGTGGGCAACCCCAACGCGGACATCGTCATCGTCGGCGAAGGCCCCGGTCACTACGAAGACCGATCCGGCGAGCCCTTCGTCGGTCGCGCCGGCCAGCTCCTGACACGGATGCTCGCCGCCATAGGTGTCCCGCGCGAAGACGCCTACATCTGCTACGTCGTGAAGTGCCGCCCGCCCGACAACCGCGATCCCCTACCCGATGAGGTCGCGGCGTGCGCGCCGTTTTTGGAGCGCCAGCTCGAGGCATTGCACCCCAAAGTCATCGTCCCGGTCGGGCCATTTGCCGCACAGGTGATCTGCGGCACCGAGGAGAGCATGTCCAGGCTCCGCGGGGCTGCCCGGGCGTGGCGCGGTGTGCCGGTAGTGCCGACCCATCATCCCGCGTATCTGCTCGGGCGACCGGAACACAAGCGCGAGACGTGGCGGGATCTGCTCCGCGCGCGCTCCATACTGCGCGGCGAGGTCACGAGCTGACGACGGCCGGGTGTGCCACCGTCGCCGTCCAGCCGCAGAGCGCGCCCGCCCTAAATGCCGCCCCAGGGACTCAGGGCGCGTCTACGCGAGCAGTGACGCGCCACGCGCCGCCCTGGACAGCCAAGTGACGGCACTGCCAAAAAAGGAGAAGGCCCGCTCGGACGACGCCGGGCGGGCCTTCAAACCCACGACAGTGGGGGCGCAGCGGGCGATTCAGCGAGCCGAACCGCCTGCTACAGATGCGACTACAAGGAATCCTTGAACGTGCCCGACGGCTTGAAGCCGACGGTCTTCGAGGCCTTGATCTTGATGGTCGCGCCCGTCTTCGGGTTGCGGCCCTGGCGCGCGGCGCGCTCCTTGACCTTGAACGTGCCGAAGCCGGGGTACGAGAAGCGTCCGCCGTTCTTCACGGCCGCCTGAAGGCCATTGAAGACCTCCTGAACGATCGCCGCGGTCTCCTTCTTGGAGTGGCCTTCGATCTTGGAATGAACGTGGTCGATGAGCTCAGCTTTCGTCATGGGAGTTTCTCCTCAGGTCGTGCGGTCATGCCGCGGTTGCTTTTCCACGGGACTCCCCCTTTCGGGCCTATCCCTGCGGGGTCGTCTTACGTGCCCGGTCCCAAAAATACTGCGATGCAAAATCAACGGTGCCCAGACGGAGCCGTCGCACCGGCGTCGGCGAGCCGACACGGGAAACTCAAGCTGTATGGGCTCCAGAGAGCGTTCTCAAGGTGCGGGGCCATCGTATGGACCGTAGATCTTGGGTGTCAACCAAGAATCGACGCCTTTTTCCGCGTAGAACAAGGGCCAAACGTGCATCGGCGCGCAGGCGTGAGCCCATTTCGCTTAAATATCAAGAGGTTGACTGTTCACCATGGCGGCGGCGCCAGCACGCTAAAATCGCGCTGGCCCTGTAGTTTCAGGCTGAAATGGGCTTCCGAGTCCCCCAAATCGCCCGCCCGGTTGTGGAGATGTGATCACGAAGGCCCATGGCCGTAATCGCGTGTAGCCTCTGCCGGCGAGGTCGGGTAGACAGTCCGCCGTGTCCGCCACGCCCCCAGACCGCGAGCTGACCCTCGCCGACTTCAGCTTCCGGCTGCCGCCGGAGCTCATCGCCCAGACGCCGTCTGAGCGCCGAGAGGCCGCGCGCCTGATGCTGGTGGACCGGCAGGGCAGGTCGCCCGCCATGGACTCGTCGGTGGCCGCGCTGCCGGAGCTGCTCCGCGGAGACGAGCTGCTCCTTATTAATGATGCGCGCGTCGTCCCGGCGAGGCTCGTCGGCACGAAGCCGTCGGGCGGCCGCGTCGAGCTCCTCGTGCTCGAGCCCTCGGCGTCTCGGCCGGACGTGGTCCGCGCGATGGGCCGCGCCTCGAAGGCCCTGCGCGCTACGACACCCGTCCACATCGCGCCGGGCGTGACCGCGGAGATCCTCGACTCCCTGGGCGACGGCCTCTACGACGTGCGCCTGCCCCTCGGCGACGCCGGCCTGTGGGCCTTCCTCGACGCCCACGGCGAGCTCCCGCTGCCCCCCTACATCGCCCGCCCCGACGGCCCCCGCCCCGGCGACGCCGAGCGCTACCAGACGGTCTTCGCCGCGCGGCCGGGCTCGGTCGCCGCCCCGACCGCGGGCCTCCACTTCACCGACGCCCTGCTCGCGGCCATACGCGCCCGCGGCTGCGCCCTCGCCTCGGTCACGCTCCACGTCGGCCCGGGCACGTTCTTGCCCGTGCGGACCGAGCGCCTCGCTGACCACCGGATGCACCGCGAACGCTACGCCATCCCCGACGCCACCGCGGCGGCCATCGCAGGCGCCCGCGCCGCCGGCCGCCCCATCCTCGCCGTCGGCACCACCGTCGTCCGCGCCGTCGAGTCGGCCGCCGATCCCGCAGGCGCCGTCCGCCCCGGCGACGGCTCCACCGACATCTTCATCCGCCCCGGCCACACCTTTCGCGTCGTCGACCAGCTCATGACCAACTTCCACCTGCCCGGCTCCACCCTCCTCATGCTGGTCGCCGCCTTCGCCGGCCTACAACCCACCCGCGACGCCTACGAGGCGGCCGTCCGCCGCGGCTATCGCTTCTTCAGCTACGGCGACGGGATGCTCCTCCGATGACCACCAGCCGCGTCTTCCGCTTCGAGGTCCTGGCCCGGCAGCCCGGCAGCCCCGCCCGCCGCGCCCGCATGCACACCGCCCACGGCGTCGTCGACACGCCGGTCTTCATGCCCGTGGGCACCCAGGGCACCGTCAAGGGCGTCACCCCGGCGCAACTGGACGCCATGGGGGCCGAGATCGTGCTCGGCAACACCTATCACCTCTACCTGCGCCCCGGCATGGACGTCATCGAGGCCCACGGCGGCCTGCACGCGTTCATGGGCTGGGACCGTCCCATCCTCACCGACAGCGGCGGCTTTCAGGTGTTCAGCCTGCGCGAGCTGTCGCGCATCGGCGAAGACGGCGTGGCGTTTCGCTCCCACCTCGACGGCTCCGAGCACCTGCTGACCCCCGAGCGCGCCATCCGGATCCAGGAGACCCTCGGCTCCGACATCATGATGGCGTTTGACCACTGCCCGCCGGCCATGGCCGCGCGCGACCTCCTCGCCAGCGCCGTCGACCGCACGACGCGCTGGGCCCGCCGCTGCCTCGACGCCCGCACGCGCGACGACAACGCCCTCTTCGGCATCCTCCAGGGCGGCGTCGACATGGAGCTGCGCGCCCGCTCCGCCGAGGGCCTGCTGCCGCTACCCTTCGACGGCTTCGCGATCGGCGGGCTCTCGGTGGGCGAGTCGCGCGAAGCCACCTGGGCCACCATGGCCGACACCGCCGCGCTGATGCCCACCGACCGCCCGCGCTACCTGATGGGCGTCGGCACCCCCGAGGATCTCCTGCGCGCGGTCGCCGCCGGCATCGACATGTTCGACTGCGTCCTGCCGACCCGCAACGCCCGCAACGGCCGCCTCCTCACCGCCGACGGCGACATGAACATCCGCAACTCGCGCTGGCGCCTCGACGCCACCCCCATCGACCCCGACTGCGCCTGCTACACCTGCAAGCACTTCACGCGGGCCTATCTCCGCCACCTGGACAAGGCGGGCGAGATGCTCTTCGGCGTCCTCGCCTCGCTCCACAACCTCCAGTACTTGCTCGATCTCATGCGCGAGGCGCGGGTCCAGATCGAGGCCGGCTCGTTCACCCCCTGGTGCGCGGCAGCCCTTGAGCGGCGTGCCCTTGCAGCACATACCAGTTGACCGGTTTGGGGCGCTCTGCTATCGCTTGTGCCCCCGCCGAGACCCCGCAAATCGCCTATTCGTGAATGATTCCGGGCGGTTAGGGTGGTTTTCGAGCCGAAATCGTCGCCCTCGGAGGATTCGTTGGATCGCTTGCTTTCGATGCTGGTTTTAGCCCAGGCGAACTTCGGCGCCGATGGCGGTGCCGCCGCGCCCGCTGGTGCTCCTGCCGCCGCGCCGCCAGGCGGCCCCGCCCTCGGCGGAGGCGGCGGCTACGAGCAGATCCTCTTCATCGTCCTGATGTTCGTCGTCTTCTACTTCTTGCTCATCCGGCCGCAGCAAAAGCAGCGCAAGAAGCACCAGGAGCTGGTGAGGAACCTGAAGCGCGGCGACACGGTGATCACCAATTCGGGGATGTTCGGCGAGATCGTCGCGATGGACGACACGTCGGTCACGCTCGAGATCGCCAAGAATACTCGCGTGAAAATGCTCAAGAGCTACGTTGGCGGCCTCGCGAACGCAGAGACCGAAAAGAAGCTCGCCGAGAATCCGCCCGCCGCCTGAGGCAGCTCGCCCGGGACGAACCCGGGACACCGCGTCCGCCGCGTGCCCGGGCGCTGTCGGCATGAAGGAGTCACGTAGCATGGGAAAAGACGGTCGTTGGGGCGCTATCGCCGTGTGGCTGCTCGTCGTCGCGAGCGTGCTCTACACGTTGCCGTCCCTGGTCGGGCCTGAGCGCCTGCCGGCTTGGTACAATGGGTTCTTCTCGAAGAAGCTGAACTACGGTCTCGACCTTCAGGGCGGCCTCGAGCTGCGCTACACGGTCGACTGGAAGAAGGCCATCGAGAACAACGGCCGCCGGCTGGGCGAGACCATCCGCTTGCGGGTGATCGACGAGATGGCCAAGCGCGACAACAAGAACGTCGCCGACCTCTCCAAAGAGGACATGGCCGCCTACCAGTCGAAGATCGACATCGAGATCCCCGACTATCCGTCCATCCGGCTGAAGTTCCAGTCGGCTGAGGACGCGGCGCTGCTGACCGAGGATACCCTTGAGGTCATCGACCCGCGCTACACCCTGGTCGGGGTCGACGCCACGACCATCGACCTGATCCTGCGTGACGAAGAGGTCGCCATCATCCGCACCGAGGCGGTGAAGAAGACGCGCCAGCTCATCAGCGGCCGCGTCGAGGCCTTCGGCTTGGTCGATCCTGACGTGCGCGTGGCCGGCGACAGCGACATCGTCGTGCAGATCCCGGGCGTGGGCCAGGGGCAGATGGAGGACGTGCGGCGACGCATCGGGCAGACGGCCCAGCTCACGTTCCGCATGGTCGATCGGCTCGCCACCTTCTTCGCCGACAACGCCGCGGCGGTGGAGGCCTACAACAGCTCCAGCCCCGACCGCGCCGACGCGGTGCAGTTGGTCGCGCAGAGCCAGACCGGCCCCTACGTGCGCGCCCAGCGGAAGTCGGACCTCGTGCGCTTCGTGCGCACCCTGGACGTCCCTGACGACCACGTGGTCGGCTACGAGCTGGTCGAGTTGAGTGAGAAGAACATCGT
Source organism: uncultured Myxococcales bacterium (assembly GCA_964577445.1). Classification (GTDB taxonomy): domain Bacteria; phylum Myxococcota_A; class UBA9042; order PHBI01; family JACKFB01; genus JACKFB01. Next base: position 4,307 of record CAZNZH010000150.1, on the reverse strand, counting down.
CACCGAGAAGTACTGGCGAACGTACTATCTATTCGGAAAGATTGAGCTCTCCGGCTCGAACCTGGCCCGCTCCCAGGTGCTCTACGACGAGAAGGGGCTGCCCTACGCCAGCCTCGACCTGGACGGCGAGGGCGCGGCGCTCTTCGTCGACCTGACCGCCGCGAACGTCGACGAGTACATGGCCATCATGCTCGACGACGTGGTGAACTCGGCGCCGGTCATCAACGAGAAGATCCCGGGCGGCCGCGTGAAGATCACCATGGGCGGCAACCGCACCCCCCAGCAGGTCCTCGCGGAGGCGCGCTCGCTGACCACCGTGCTCAACCAGGGCGCTTATCAGGCGCCGGTTTACAAGGTGCACGACTATGAGGTCGGCGCCAGCCTCGGCCAGGACTCGGTCGCCGCCGGCAAGGCCTCGATGGCCTTCGGGTTCCTCGCTGTCATCATCTTCATGGTCATCTACTACAAGGTCTCCGGCGTCTTCGCGGTCGCCGCCCTCAGCCTGAACATGCTGCTGATCCTCGCGCTGCTGGTCAGCTTCAACTCGGCGCTGACCTTGCCCGGCATGGCCGGCATCATCTTGACGGTCGGTATGGCGGTCGACGCCAACATCATCATCTTCGAACGCATTCGCGAGGAGCTCCGGGCCGGTCGACCGCCACGCGCCGCCGTGGAGACCGGCTACGCCAAGGCGTGGTCGACCATCTTGGACGCCAACGTCACCACCGCCCTCGCCGGCGTGATCCTGCTGAACTACACGAGCGGCCCCATCCGTGGGTTCGCGGTGACCCTGCTCATGGGCATCGCGACGTCGGTGTTCACCGCCGTCTATGTGTGCCGCCGCATCTTCAACTGGTACCTCGAGGCGCGTCGCCCCGAGGTCCTGTCCATCTGAGGCGTTCGATGGAAATCATCAAGCCTGGCATCGCCGTCGACTTCATGGGGATGCGCAAGAAGACCGGCCTTCTGTCCGGCCTGGCATGCGCAGCCAGCCTGATCGTCCTCGCGATCTTCGGGCTGAACCAGGGCATCGACTTCAAGGGCGGCAGCGCCGTCATCGTCACCTTCAAGGAGGGGACGGCGGAGCGTGACAAGCTGGAAGCCGCGATGCACGAGCTGGTCCTCAAGGAGACCGGGGACGCCGCCTCGCAGGTCTCGGTCCAGGACTTCGACATCGGCATCGGCGCGGACGCGGCCGAGGAGGCGATGCACCGGTACCTCGTCTACACCGAGGTCACGTCGCTGCTGAGCGACGCGAAGCGCGATGAGATCTCGGCCAAGATCAAGGCGTCCTTCGGCGATGAGACCCGCGTCGACATGCCCACCGAGGGCGCGGACACGTTCTATGTGACCTTCTCTGAAGACGTGCCGGTGCTCGAGCGGAGCGCGGCGCTGCGCTCGCTCTTCGGCGAGCTGGGCTTTGACCAGACGACCATCGTCTCCGGTGCGGAGGAGCAGCTCGAGATGGAGCGCGCCGCCGACATGTCGCTGGTGCTGTCGGAGAAAGAGGCGACGGGTGACACGGGGTTTGACGACCAGGTGGTCACCCAGGAGGCCTGGGACAAGCAGAAGCTCAAGAAGCTCGAGGGCAAAGTCGATCGCCGCTTCAAGGTGTCCGTCGAGGAGCTCAAGGGCAAGGTCACCGAGATGCTCACTCAGACCTTCGGTGACGACTTCATCCGCGTCGAGTCGTCCACCAGCGTGTCGCCGTCGGTCGGTCGCGACCTGCTGAACAACGGCCTGCTCGCGGTGCTCTACGCCATCATCGGCATCCTGGTTTACATCTCGCTGCGGTTCGACTTCCGGTTCGCTCCGGGCGCGGTCGTCGCGTTGGTGCACGACGTGATCATCACCCTGGGTATCTTCGCCGTATTCCAGGTGAAGTTCTCGCTGCCCATCATCGCGGCGCTGCTGACCATCGTCGGTTACTCGCTCAACGACACCATCGTGGTGCTCGACCGTGTCCGCGAGATCTTTGAGTCCTACCGCGGCCGCGACATCAAGGACCTCCTCAACCGCGCCATCAACGAGACCCTCAGCCGCACGACCCTGACCAGCGCCACGACGCTCTTCGTGGTCATCTCCATCGTGTCGGTCGGCGGCGGGCTCATCCGGGACTTCGCCCTGGCGTTGCTCATCGGCATCACGGTCGGCACCTACTCATCGATCTTCATCGCCAGCCCGCTGGTCTATTACATGGATGAGTACATCAACCGCCGCAACGCAAAGCAGCGCGTCGCCGCCAAGTAAGCGGGTGTCGAGCCAGCCCGAGCCCCATCGCGTAGACAAGACCTGGGAGATCCGCGAGCCGGACGCCCAGCAGGTCGACGCCTTGCGGGAGGGGTTGGAGCTCGACACCCTGATCGCGACCCTGCTGGTGAACCGCGGCATCGTCGACCTCGACGAGGCGCGCGCCTTTTTGGACCCGCGCCTGGCCGCGCTGCCCGACCCCTTCCTGATGAAGGGGATGGAGGCGGCCGTCACGCGCGTCCTGCGCGCTGTCGACGGCGGCGAGACGATCTGCGTGTGGGGTGATTACGACGTCGACGGCGTCACGAGCGCGTCGCAGGTCGTGAAGTTTTTTGAGGTCGCGGGGTTACCCATCGAGTGGTTCGTCCCCGACCGCTTCATCGACGGCTATGGCGTCAACGGGGCCCGGCTGCCCGAGCTGCGCGAGCGCGGCGTGGACCTGCTCATCACGGTGGACTGCGGCATCACCAGCGTCCGTGAGGTCGAGATCGCGCGCGAGCTGGGCATGGACGTCGTCATCATCGACCACCACCAGGTGCCGCCGACCCTGCCCGCGGCGGTGGCCGTGCTCGACCCGATCCAGGCGGGCTGCGCGTTCCCCGACAAGCGCCTGGCCGCCTGCGGGGTGACCTTCATGTTCCTGGTGGCGCTGCGCTCGCGGATGCGCCAGCTCGGGCGCTTTCAGGGCCGCGAGGAGCCGGATCTGCGGCGCTGGCTGGATCTTACGGCCATCGGGACCGTCGCCGACATGGTGCCGCTGCTGGGCGTGAACCGGGTCATCGTCCACCACGGCCTGCTCCAGATGGCGCACACCGACTGGCCTGGCGTTCGCGCCCTGTGCCGGGTGGCCCGCGTCGCCCCAGACGGCGTCAGCGCCGGGCGCATCGGCTTTCACCTCGGCCCGCGCATCAACGCGGCCGGGCGGGTCGCCCACGCCAGCGCCGGCATCGAGCTGCTGACCACCAGCGACGAGCGCGTCGCCGAGGCCATCGCCCGCCAGGTCGACGCGCACAACGACGAGCGGCGGGCGCTTCAGGACGACGTGTTCCGCGCCGCCTGCGCTCAGGCCGACGAGCACCCCGACCCCGAGGCCCGGCGCTCGGTCGTCTTGGCAGGCGAGGGCTGGCATCCCGGGGTGCTCGGCATCGTGGCGTCCAAGCTGGTCGAGCGCTACCACCGCCCCACCATCGTGATGACCATCGAGGAGGGCGTCGCCAAGGGGTCGGCCCGGTCGATCTCGGGTTTTCGTCTGGTCGAGCATCTGCGGGCGCTGGACGCCCACCTGACCCGGTATGGCGGTCACGACCACGCCGCCGGTCTCTCGCTGCCGGCCGAGGGGCTGCCGGCGTTCATGGCGGCTTTCGAGGACCTCGCCCGCGCCACGCTCGAGCCGCGCCACCTGCGAGCGCGCCTGCGCATCGACAGCACCGCACCGCTGGACCTCCTGACCCGCGAGCTGGTGGAGACCCTCACCCGCCTCGGCCCCTACGGCATGGGCAACCCCGAGCCGTCGCTGGTGGCGCTGGGCGTCCGGGTCATCGAGGCGCGGCCCGTCGGCACCGACCAGACCCACCTCAAGCTCACCCTGGACGGCGGCCGCTACCCGGTCGACGGCATCGCGTTCGGCATGGCCGACCTACAGCCGCTGCCCGGCGACCGCATCGACGTGGTGTATGTACCTGAAATCAATAGCTATCGCGGGCAGGACAGCTTACAGATCCGCGTGAAGGCGATGCGCCCCAGCGCTTGATCCGGCGTCGACCGCGCGCCCGCCGCGTGGTAGGTTTCCCGCTGAAACCAGCCTCGGAGGCGGTGTGAACAAGGTCTACGAAGACGCCCGCGCAGCCCTCGAGGGCATCCGCGACGGCGCGGTCGTGATGAGCGGCGGATTTGGGCTGTGCGGCAACCCCGAGCACCTCATCAAGGCCCTGGCCGAGCTCGGCACCACCGGCTTGACGGTCATCTCGAACAACTGCGGGACGGACTACCAGGGCCTCGGCGTGCTGCTTCAGAACCGCCAGATCCGCAAGATGATCTCGAGCTATGTTGGCGAAAAC
>CAZNZH010000149.1:0-9701 GCA_964577445.1 uncultured Myxococcales bacterium | reverse complement strand
TGCTTGTCGTGCCTGCCGCGCGCACCGTGCCGCCGCGCCTGCCGCGCCTGCCGCGCCTGCCGCGCCTGCCGCGCCTGCCGCGCCTGCCGCCGAGGCCGCAGCCCCGCCGGCGCCGGCCACCGGGGTCACCTGGGAGGGCCCGATCCAATGGAAGTCCTACGAAGCCGGACTCGCCGAGGCGAAGGCCAGCGGAAAGCCGATCCTCCTGATGGTCTACGCCGACTGGTGCCCCAAGTGCCGGGCCTGGAGCTCGCAGTTCGCCGACCCCAACCTCGTCGATCGCGCCTCCCGGTTCGTCATGGTGCACCAAAATCAGGATCAGCCCGGTGACTGGTCGGCGCAGCTCGAGAGCTTCGGCGCCTACGTCCCGCGCATCTTCGTGCTCGACTCCGAGGGCAGGCTGCGCGAGGAGTTCACCAGCGGCCACCCCCGCTATCCCTATTTTTACGCGGCGCAGCAGGTCGCGACCCTGGTGGCCGTCATGGACCGCGCCAGCACGCGCTAAGCGCGGCGCGGTGGGGCCGCTGCGCGCAGGTTCAGCGACCGGGTGTTCACGAAACCGCCGGCCGAGTGTTACACTCTTGAGTGCCTCCCACCCCGACATGCCCGTGACTCTTCAGCCGCCGCGCAAAGGTGCGCAACCATTGGCTTCTGCGGCCCCGCGCGCCAACGCGCCGGCCAGCGAGCAGCGATCCGCCGACGAGATCGCGGCGCTGCGCGCCCGCCTGGCGGAGTTGGAGGCGTTCTCCTCGGCGGTCCGGCACGATCTGCGGACCCCGCTCACGGCGATTCAGGGGTTCTCGGACCTCCTGCTCTCGGGGTTTGGCGACGTCTTGGGGACCCGCGGCCGGGACTTCGTCGAGCGGGTGCTCGAGGGGGCTCAGCGCATCGAGGACCTCGTCGCGGCGTCCACCCGCGTCGCCGACGCCTCGCGATTGCCGCTGTCGCCTCAGTCGATCGATCTCTCCCGCCTGACACGCGGGATCCTGAGCGAGCTGGCCGCTGGCGCGCCAGACCGGCTGGTCACCGTCGACATCGACCCCAACATCCACGTCTTCTGTGACCCGGCGCTGCTACAGCGGGGCATGCGCGAGCTGGTCGCGAACGCGTGGCGCGCGACGGCCGCTCGGCGACCGGGGCTCATCCGGCTCCGCGCCCACCGCCAGGGCGGCGAGGTGACCTGCGAGCTGTCTGACGACGGACACGGCTTCGAGCCGTCGGAAGCGTCGCGCCTGCTGGAGCCCTTTCAGCGCGGCCTGAACCCGGATGGACACTTCTCGCCGGGCGTGGGGCTCGCGGTCGCGCGCCGGATCGTAGCGCGCCACGGGGGCACCCTGACCCTCACCGGCGCTAAAGACGCAGGCGCCACCGTCGTCGTCACTCTGCCAGCGTGAAGATCGTCCGCGCGCCGCTCGACCCCGCCAAGGTCGGCGCCGGGTCCGGCGACGGCCACGACGACCGCGGCGTCGACCTCAAGCTGGCCCGGGCCGCCATCGAGGGCCGAGACCCGCGCCTGCTCGACATCCTGGCCCGCTTCGCCCATGGCCCACTCCGCGCCTGGCACCGCGCCGAGGTGCGCGGCCTCGACGCGATCCCCACCGGCCCGGTCCTCTACGTCGGCAACCACAACGGGTCCACCGCCACGCCGGACACCTGGCTGGCGATCGGCGCGCTCTACGCCAAGCGCGGCCTCGACGGGCTGCCCTTCGGCCTCGCCCACGGCGCGGTGCGCGGCGCGCCGCTGTTGGGGCGGCTCTTGGGCCGCCTCGGCGCGGTGCCGGCCTCTCACGAGCACGCGCTGTCGCTGTTCGCCGCAGGACGGCAGGTGCTGGTCTACCCGGGCGGCGACGTGGAGGCGATGCGGCCCTACCGCGATCGCGATCGCTTGCGCTTTGCCGGCCGCCGCGGCTACATCCGGCTTGCCTTGCGCGCTGGCGTGCCCATCGTCCCGCTGGTGGCCGCCGGCGCCCACGCGACCTTCCTGGTCTTGTCCGATCTTCAGTGGCTGGCGCGCGCCCTCGGCGTCGATCGCCGCTTCCGGCTCACGGTCTTCCCATTGGCCCTGAGCATCCCCTGGGGACTGACCCTCGGGCCCCTTCCACCCTACCTCCCCTGGCCCTCGCGCATCCTCATCGAGGCGCTGCCGGCGATCCACCTCGCCCGCACCGGCCCCGGCGCCGCCGACGATCCCGACTGGGTAGCCGCCTGCGCGCACCACGTCGAGTCGCGGATGCAGGCCGCGCTCACGCGCCTGGCCGCCGAGCGCGCCGCGATGGGTTGAGCGCCCGCCCGAGATCGCGCCCGCCCCCCGCGGCCCTCGGATATCTCTAGCGACAGGCGAGCGCGCCCGCCGCTTCCGCTTGATTCCACAGGAGACACCGTGTCCGACATCCTGCTCTATGGCGCCTACGGCTACACCGGCAAGCTCATCATCCGCGAGGCGGTCGCTCAGGGCGTGTCGCTGATTCTGGCCGGTCGCGACGCCGCCAAGCTGGCCGAGTGCGCCGGCACGACCGGCTTTGAGACGCGGGTGCTCTCGCTGGACGACCCGCGCGGCTTGGATCGCGGGCTGGCCGGCGTCGGCGTAGTGATTCACGCCGCCGGGCCCTTCTCGCGCACGGCCACGCCCATGGTCGAGGCCTGCCTGCGAAACGGGGTCCACTACACCGACATCACCGGCGAGATCGAGGTGTTCGAGGCCATGGCGGCGCGCGACGCCGAGGCGAAGAAGGCCGGCATCATGGTCATGCCCGGCACCGGATTCGACGTGGTGCCGACGGACTGCCTGGCCGGCCACCTCGCGCGGCGACTGCCCGACGCGACCCACCTGGGCTTGGCCTTCGTGAGCCTGGGCGGCGGTCTCTCCCATGGAACGGCGACGACCATGGTCGAGAACCTCCACCGCGGCAGCCTGGTGCGGCGCGACGGCGAGCTGGTGTCAGTGGCGACGGGCGAGGTCACGACCGAGGTGGACTTCGGGCGCGGACCCAAGCCCGCCCTGGCGATCCCGTGGGGCGACGTGGCGACCGCGTGGCGCTCGACGAGCATCCCCAACATCGAGGTCTACCTGCCGATGTCGCGGGCGGCCATCGTGGGCGCCAGGCTCCTCGGCCGCATGGGTGGGCTCTTGGGCTCAAAGCCCGTGCAGCGCTTGCTGAAGTGGCAGGTCGCGCGGCGCCCGGCCGGCCCCAGCGACGCCGAGCGCGCCCGCGGCAAGAGCGTCTTGTCGGGCTGGGTCACCGACGACGACGGCAACACGGCCTCGGCGCGCCTGACCACGCCCGATGGCTACACCCTGACGGCCCGGACCGCCCTGGCCATCGCGCTGCGAGCGCAGTCCGGCGACGCCCCGGTGGGCTACCAGACCCCCGCGATGGCGTACGGCGCCGACTTCATCCTGCAGTTCGAGGGGGTCGAGCGGGCCGACGTCGGCTAGGCGAGCCCGGCTGTGCGTGCGCGCGGGGCCGGGTTGGTCGCGGTCGGCTTCGCCGCAGGCCTCTACGCGATCTCGCCAGACTCGAGCAGCTTCTCGAGATCGGCCGCCCCCCCGATGAGGACGCCCTTGTGGAAGACCATCGGGAAGGTCGGCCAGCCGGTCCACATCTTCAGGGCGTTGCGGCGGCGCCACTCCGACAGGTAGCTGCCGTATTCCATGTAGTGGTAGGCGATCTTGCGGGCGTCGAGCAGCTTGCGGGCCTTCTTCGGCACCGGGTTGATGGCCATGCCGACCACCACGAGGTCGTGCTGGGCGATGGCGGCCTGGACGGCCTCGACGATCTCGCGGCGGTTGGTCGCGACGGTCTCGCGGATGGCCGGGTGGATGCTGGCTTCGTCGAGGATGGCGCGGGGCATGGGCGGGTCTCCGGGGCGGGCTGGCGGCACTTTGCGCGCAGGGTCAGGGGCTGTCGAGGGGATAGACGCGGTAGAGGCCCACGGTCAGGGTGGGGGCGTCGCCGTAGTAGTCGATCCAGACGTCGCCGTAGTTGGGGACCTGCCACTCGATGAGGGGGTCCAGGCGGAAGCGCTCGGCCATGGCGCGGCAGGCTGGGAGCTCGTCGCTGCCCGGGGGCGGGGGTTCGCCGCGGGGGCGGAAGTCGGCGTAGCAGCGCATGCCGCGAAAAAACCAGGTGGGGACGAAGAGATCGGGGTTTTGGAGGAAGCCGGCGAGCGGGCGCACCATGGCGTCGCGGGCGGGCGGCAGGAAGAGGTAGTCGGGGAAATGGTAGTGGGTGAAGCGGCTCTGGGGGCGCTGGCGGCGGTCTTCGGGGCCGGGGCGCAGCAGCAGGAGGTCGCCTGGGGGGAGGGCGGCGTCGGCGGCTTGGATGAGGCGCTCCTCGGTGGCCTCGTTGGTGGGGGCCCAGAGCGTCGCCGTCGAGGGCAGCGCGGTGGCGAGGGTGAGGGCCAGCGGGAGGCCGCGGAGCGTGGGGCGGGGGATGAGGGCGGCGAGGCGGGTGAGGCCTCCGGCGGCGAGGAGGGTGAGCAGCAGCGCGGCTGGGACGTGGACGCGGGCCATGTTGGCGTCGTCGAGGTCCAAGGCGGTGATGGCCAGGGTCAACAGCGCCGCGAGGGCGAGGCCCCAGTCGAGGCGGCGGGGGGCTGGGCCGCGCAGGACCAGGGCGAGGGCGGCGGCGGCGGTGATGCCCAGGGGGAAGAGGGCGAGCTTGAGCGGCGTGGCGAGGGTGAGCAGGCGCTTGGGGAGGCGGGCGAGCTCGGTGGCCTCGATGCCGGGGAGGCTGTCGGCGGTGCGCAGGGTGGCGATGGCGCCGGCGATGTGGAGGACGTGCGGGGTGATGGAGGCCGCGAACAGGCAGGCGGCGACTGATAAGAAGACGGGTCGGGGGCGGGAGGGCGCGGCGATGACGACGACCAGCGCGGTGGCGACGACGACCAGGGGCATCTCCGGGCGCGCGATGGCGGCGAGGGCGAGCAGCGGCGTGGCCAGGGCGAGCGGGAAGGGGCGGGCGCTGGCGAGGTGCTCTTCGAGGAGGAGGAGGCCGCCGAAGAGCCAGAAGAGCGCGGGGACGTTGTTGGCCTCGCTGAGGTCGTTGCGGATGAAGAGCGGGGTCAGCGCGACCAGCCAGGCCATGACCGTGCCGGCGCGTGGGTCGCGGTAGAGGCGCGCGGCCAGGGCGGCGGCGAGCGGCATGGTGAGGGCGCCGAGCAGGGTGTTGGCGGCGATGAGGACGCGGTGGTTGACGGGGAAGATGGCGAAGAGCGTGTGGTAGAGCGCCTGGGAGCCGACGCCGTAGTGGGAGATGGGCAGCAGCGTCGCGGCCTGGGCGGTCTGCTTGTAGCCGATGAAGATGGTGGCGAGCAGCGGCGGGGCGAGCAGGCGCGCGGCGACGCCGAGGGCGAGGGCGAGGGCGAGGGCGGTCAGGCGGGCGGCGCTGGCGGGGGGGGCGCGGAGCACGCGGGCCGCGCGGAGCAGGGCCAGGGGGGCGGCCCAGAGCGAGGCGCCGAGCAGCACCAGGGCGACGAGGGCTTCGACGGCCTCGAGGGCGCCCGCGCCGCTGGTCACGAGGGGCGCGCTCCCTTGCGGCGCCAGAGCCAGGCGCCCGCGCCGAGGAGCAGGCCGAAGCCGAGGGCGGCGAGGAGGACCATCTGGCCGTAGCGCTCGGGCGAGCGGACCAGGACCTCGACGGGGAGCGGCTCAGCCGGCGGCAGGGGCGGGTCGGCGGTCGGCGCCGGGGCTCTGGCGTCGCCGGTTAGGGCTAGCTCGCCCGTGGGGGTGTCCGACGCCAGGGGGTCGAAGATGTCTGCGAGCTTCTCCTCGCCGGCCATCACCCGCCGCAGGTGGGCCTGCATGGCCTTGACCCGCGCGACCTTGGTGTCGGCGACCCAGCCTCCCGCGGCGCGAAACTTTTCTGTCATTTCAAGATATTTATCCAGATCCGAGAGCGCTCGTTCGGTGTTGCTGCGGTGCATGATCTCAGCGCGGCAATAGTAGGCGTCGGGGTCCTGGTCGCCGATGCGCACGGCCTGCTCGATGAGCGCCTCGGCCTGCTCCTGGTGGCCCAGGCGGAAGTGGCTGACCGCCAGGTAGATGAAGGTGCGCGGCTCGAAGTCGAAGGCGGGGCGCGTGCGCTCGAGGTAGCGGATGGAGGTCTCGTAGAGGGCGCGCTTCTGCTCGGGGGTGCGCGCGGTGTAGTGGGCGGAGTAGTGAGCGGCGACGCCAGCGACGAACTGGGCCAGCAGGTCGTCGGGTGCGGCGTCGGCCTTGGCGGTGTAGGCCGCGACGCCCTCAGCGTCCGGGTGGGTGGGGGCGAGGTTCGCGACCACCATGCCCAGCGCGCCGGCGAAGTGCGGGTTTTTGGCCGCGAGCTCCAAAAAGAGCGCCAGGGCCTCGCCGTGCCGCTTCTCGCTGTAGAGCTTGAGGCCTCGCTCAAAGAGCGCCACGAGCTCGGGGTCCAGCTCGGCGTCGCCGGCGGTCTTCTCCGGCGGCAGCGGGGCGGTCGGCTCGATGGGGGCGTCGGCGCCGATCTCGCCCTGGACCTCCAGCCAGTACCAGCGCCGCTCGCCCTTCGCGATGCGCTCGGCCACCGCGTCGGCGAGCCCAGCGGGCAGCGTGGTGCCGGGGGCGGCGGCGAGCGCGAACTTCTCGGTGCGCGCGGCGGCCTCGCCGGTGTAGGTGGGCGGGTAGAGCACGAGGCGGACCGGCGCCGTGACGCCCTGGCAGCCGTACTCGACGATGACGTAGCCCTTCTGGGCCGCCGCGCGACGCAGGCGGCAGCCCGCCAGCTCGACGTCGCCCTGGCCGACCATCGCGCCCAAGAGCCGCTCCTGGCCCGGCGGGATGACGAGCTGCTGCTGCGCCCACGCCGGGCTCGCGCCGAGGCAGCCGAGGGCCAGCACCATGAGATGGACTCTGAGGCTGCTGAGCATGGGCGGATGGTAGGAGCCGCCGCCGCTGGCTGTCAAAGGCTGCGCGTGGCGGTCGCGGTCGCGGCTCGCGGGCAGCGCCTGGCGGTCGGCGGGCACGGACGCCGAGGAGCTGGTCGGGCGGGGGCTCAGGCCGCCAGCTCGCCGATGCGGCGCGTGAGCAGGTCGGACACGGCCATGCAGGTCGCTTGGGGGTTCACCGCGCTGCCGCTGGGGAAGACGCTGGTGTCGACGACCCACAGGACGTCGACGCCGCGCACGCGCCCCTCGGGGTCGACGGGGCCGCGCTTGGGATGGGCGCTCATGCGGCAGGAGCCGAAGACGTGGTTGGCGGTCATCGGGATGTCGCGCGCGCGGCCCCGGCCGCTGACCAGGGTGTCGACCTCCGCCTGGGTGCGCATGGCCTTGGGGAGGCCGTGGATGCTGGTGCCGACGTAGCGCGCGCCGACCTTCAGCAGGCCCTCGACGGCCGGTCGCAGGCCGCGCATCACGGTGGTCACCTCGCTTCGCGGGATCGTCAGCTTCATGGCAGGCAGGCCGTTTCGCTTCGCCTTGACGTGTCCGTGTACCGCGCCGCGGTAGACCACGACGACGATGGTGGTGTGTTTGAGGTCCTCGAGCTGCTCGTAGTAGGGGCCGCCGAGGTCGCCCCAGCGGCCGGCGATGAGGCTGGTGGCGGCCCAGAGCGACTCGTACTTCATGCCGCGGATGTCGGCGCTGATGGCGCCTACGCCCTGGGTGGCGCCTATCCAGGGGTCGACGATCTCGTCCATGACGCCCATGGCGCCGGCGCCGATGTGGGCGTAGAGCGTCGCGCCGACCAGCCCGCGGATGCCCGAGCGGATGAGCAGCACCGGGGTGGCCATGACGCCGGCGGCGAGGATGACGCGGGGGGCGCGGACGGTGAAGCGGGCGGTGCGCTCGTAGGTCTTGGGGTCGGTGACCCAGCCGGTGACGCCGGCGGCGCGGGCGCCCTCGGTCAGCACGCGGTCGACTTGGGAGCAGGTCATGACGCGGGCGCCGTCGCGGATGGCGTGGGGGAGATAGGAGCGGTCGACGGACTGCTTGGCGCCGCTGGTGCAGCCGGTGATGCAGTCGGCGGCCCCTTGGCAGCCGTGGACGGCGCGGGGCAGCGGGGCGGCGGGGATGCCGGCGGCGGCGAGGGCCTCCAGCGCCAGCTCGTTTCGGCGGCCCATGACGGTCATCGGGGTGGGGGCGACGCGGCAGCGCTCGAAGACGCGGGCGAACGCGCGGTCCAGGGCCGGGTCGAGCAGCCAGGGGAGGCCCTCTTCGCGCGCCCACTCGTCGCGCACCCAGCCGGGCAGCGGCAGCATGATGGCCGAGTTGACGACGGTGCTGCCGCCCAGGCAGCGGCCCTGCATCGTGGGGATGGGGGCGGAGCCGGTGAGGATGCGGAGGCCGCCCTCCCAGTAGTAGCGGGCCAAAAAGCGCGGGCCGTCGCGGGTCATGTCGCGGGGGTCGACGGCGGGGCCGGCCTCGAGGACGACGGTCTCGAGGCCCGCCTCGGCGAGGTTGGCGGCGGCGACGGCGCCGGCGGCCCCGGAGCCGACGACCACGGCGTCGCAGTCGAGGGTGTAGCCCTGCCGGAGTGTGTCAAATCCCTCGATCATGGCTGGGTTTCCGGGGGCTTCGGGGCCGGCGGGCGGTAAGGCGGGCGGGTGCGGAGCGCGTCGGGGCGGATCTCGAGCTGGAGCGGATCGTGGGGGTGATCGACGGTCTTGTAAGCGCCGATGTAGCCCATGGCGGCGGGGTGGGAGAGGTAGATCATCTTCATCGTCGCCTCGAGCGCCGTGCCGAAAAAGCGAACGGGGATAAACCAGGTGCCGCGCCAGCGGCGGAGCGCGCGCAGGCGGCGCTCGGGCGGGGTGCGGGAGAAGCGGCCGAGGCTCGGGACCATCAGCGGCGCGAGCAGCTCGGTGGCGATGAAGAGGAGCGTGACGAGGCGGCGGGACTCGGGCGGCAGCTCGCTGAGCCAGAGCCGGGTGCGGCCGACCATGTCGGTGGCGAGCCAGTCGGGGGCGCCGAGGTCATTGGCCGGGAAGAGCACCTGGGCGGTCGCGCGGATGCCGTCGGTGGCGCGGCGCAGCCAGAATCCATCGGTTGTATCGGGCAAAGACCGCTCCCGGACTGACCTCACCAGTCTAGCGCGTAACGCGAGCGAGCGGGAGGGCAGCGCGAGCGATCGCTCGGGGGAGCGCGGCGGCGCGGCGGGTCGCCCCATGACGGCGAGCTGTGCCACACTCGGCGCGCTTCGCCACCGGGGGCTTCGATGCGTGCAGCGGCCGATCGTCGGCGACGGGTTCCACCGCTTGCAGCGCTGGCGGCGCTGGCGCTGGTCAGCCTCGCCGGGGGGCGGGCGCGCGCGGACGCGCCGGCGCCCGCGCCCGCGATCGACCCGAGCTGTGCTGACGCGAAGGGCCGGATCCCCATCGTCGAGCCCGGCCGCGATCGCGACCTCCGCGCGCTCTTCGCGCCGCACGTCGCGGGGGAGGCCCTCGCTGGCGTGCCAGGGGCGGTCTTTCGCTCGCTGACGGTGTCGGGCAGCAGCGTCGTGGCCCGCCTCGAGACCCCGGCCGGCGACGTCGATCTCCGGCTGCGGCCCCTGAGCTGCGCGTCGAGTAGTGAGCTGCGGACCGCCTCTTTTGTGCTCGACACCCTCGGCGGCCCGCCGGCCAGCGTGTCGAATCCGCTCGTGCGCATGGTCGAGTCCGGCGCGCTCGCCGACCTCGCCGACGAAGCGCGCTCCGTCGGCTGGCGCGACCCGGACCAGCTGCGCGCGATGGCGCTCGAAGGCAAGGCCG
>CAZNZH010000148.1:437-9712 GCA_964577445.1 uncultured Myxococcales bacterium | reverse complement strand
GCACCGAGCGCGCGATGACCAGCCGCTGGATCTCGCTGGTGCCCTCGTAGATCTCGGTGATGCGGGCGTCGCGGTAGTGGCGCTCGACGGCGAACTCGGTGACGTAGCCATAGCCGCCGTGGACCTGAAGAGCCTGGTGGACGACCCGCGCCGACATCTCCGAGGCGTAGAGCTTGGCCATGGCCGACTCCTTGCCGAAGGGGAGCTTGCGCTGCTTGAGCGAGGCCGCCCGCCAGGTCAGCAGCCGCGCGGCGTCTATCTCGGTCGCCCTGTCGGCGATCTTGTGCTGAATCGCCTGGAGATCGCTGATGGGCGCGCCGAAGGCCTTGCGCTCCTGGGAGTACTTCACCGCCGCCTCGAAGGCCGCCCGCGCGATGCCGACGGCCTGAGACGCGATGCCGATGCGCCCGCCGTCCAGCGTCGACATGGCGACCTTGAAGCCGCCGCCGACCTCGCCGAGACGCTCGGAGTCCTTGGCGCGGTAGTCCTCGAACATCAGCGACGAGGTGCCCGACGCGCGGATGCCGAGCTTGTCCTCGGGCTTGCCGCTGCGCACGCCGTCTCTGTGCATGTCGACGATGAAGCTGACGATGCCGCGCGAGCCCATGGAGCGGTCGTTCATGCAGATGAGGATGCACACGTCCGCCTGGGGGCCGTTGGTTATCCAGTTCTTCGTGCCGTTGATTATCCAGTCGCCGCCGTCGCGCACGGCCGTGCAGGTCTGGGCCGCGGCGTCCGAGCCGGTGCCGGGCTCAGAGAGCGCGAAGCAGCCCAGCAGCTCGCCCTTGGCCAGCGGCGTCAGCCACTGCTTTTTCTGCGCGTCGGTGGCGAAGCGCATCAGCGGGTCGCACACCAGCGAGTTATTGACGCTCATGATGACGCCGGTGGACGCGCAGGCCCGCGAGACCTCCTCCATGGCGATGGCGTAGGACAGCACGTCCATCTCAGCGCCGCCCCACTTCTCGGGCACGCACATGCCCAAAAAGCCCATCTGGGCCATCTCGGCGACCAGCTCGGCCGGGTAGCGGTGCTCGCGGTCGATGGCGGCGGCGATGGGCGCGACCTTGCCGTCCGCGAACTGGCGGGCGGACTGCTGGACGAGCTGCTGCTCTTCGGTGAGTGCGAAATCCATGACCTACCGTCCCTTGAATTCGGGTCTGCGCTTGGCCAGGAAGGCCTGGGTGCCCTCGCGCATGTCTTCCGTCTTGAACATCGAGCCGAAGAGCATGGACTCGAACTCCATGCCGACCTCGAGTGTCAGGTCGTAGCCGCGGTTGAGCGCGCGTTTGGCGGCGCCGACCGCCAGCGGGCCCTTGGACGCGATGACCTTGGCGACCTCGCGGGCGCGCTGGATCAGCTCGGACTGGGAGTACACGCCGTTGGCCAACCCGATGGCCAGGGCGCGCTGGGCGTTGATGATCTCGCCAGTGAAGATCATCTCTTTGGCGGTGGCGCGGCCGACGATGCGGGCGAGGCGCTGGGTGCCACCGAAGCCGGGGATGAGGCCCAAGCCGACCTCGGGCTGGCCGAACTGCGCGTTGTCGGACGCCAGGATGAAGTCGCAGGCCATGGCCAGCTCGCAGCCGCCGCCCAAGGCGAAGCCGTTGACCGCGGCGATGACGGCCTTGGGCACCGCCTCGATCTCCGAGGTCAGCGACTGCCCGAGCCGCGCGAACTCCTCGGCGTCTTCCTGAGACAGCCCGGCCATCTCGGCGATGTCGGCGCCGGCGACGAAGGCCTTGTTGCCCGCGCCGGTGATGATGAGCACGCGGGCGTCCTGGTCGTGGCGGAAATCGAAGAACGCGCGCCGCAGCTCGACCAGGGTCTTGCGGTTGAGGGCGTTACGCACCTCGGGCCGGTTGACGGTGAGCACGACCGTCTGGTCGGTGCGGTCATAGACGAGGTTGTCGTAGTTCATCGGCTCTCAGCGCCTAGTATTGAAAGAAGCCGCGGCCGGACTTGCGCCCGAGGCGGCCGGCGTCGACGTACTGGCGCAGCAGCGGGCAGGGCCGGTACTTCGAGTCGCCGAGGCCGTGGTAGAGCACGTCGCCGATGGCCAGCACGGTGTCCAGCCCGATGAAGTCGGCGAGCGCCAGCGGCCCCATGGGCTGGTTGGTGCCCATGACCATGGCGCGGTCGATGTCCTCGGCTGACGCGACGCCCTCGTGCAGGGCGTAGATGGCCTCGTTCAGCATCGGGATGAGGATGCGGTTGACGATGAACCCCGGGAAGTCTCGCGAAACTACTACGGATTTCCCCATGCGCTCGGCGGTGATGCGGGTGACCTCGAAGGTCTCGTCCGACGTCTCGAGGCCGCGGATGAGCTCCACCAGCTTCATCAGGGGCACGGGGTTCATGAAGTGCAGGCCGATGAAGCGCTCGGGCCGCTTGGTGACCGCCGCGAGCCGCGTGATGCTGATGGACGACGTGTTCGTCGAGAGGATGGCCTCGGGCTTGGCGATGGTGTCTAGCTCGACGAAGATCTTGCGCTTGACCGCCTCGTCCTCCGTCGCCGCCTCGACGATGAGGTCGCAGTCGGCGAGTGCGGTCAGCTTCTGCGCGTAGCTGATGCGCGAGGTCGCCTCGGCCTCATCGTCGTGGCTGATCTTCTCCTTCTCGACCAGCTTGGCGAATCCCTTGGCGATGCCCTTTTTGGCGCGCTCAATTTGGGTCTCGGCGACGTCGCAGATCACGACGTCCAGGCGCGCGCAGGCCGCCACCTGAGCGATGCCCGAGCCCATCTGCCCTGCCCCGACGATGCCCAGGGTGCGAATGCCCATGCTGCGAACTCCCTGAATCGATTGCTAAAGCGCCTCGACCACCACGGCGACCGCCTCGCCACCGCCGAGGCAGATGGCCGCGCAGCCGTAGCGCTTGCCGGTCTGGCGCAGCGCGTGAATCAGCGTGACCAGGATGCGGTTACCCGAAGCGCCGATGGGGTGCCCGAGGGCCACGGCACCACCGCGGACGTTGACCTTGTCGAGCGGCAGACCCAGCTCACCGGTGACGGCGAGGGCGACCACCGCGAAGGCCTCGTTGATCTC
Source organism: uncultured Myxococcales bacterium (assembly GCA_964577445.1). Classification (GTDB taxonomy): domain Bacteria; phylum Myxococcota_A; class UBA9042; order PHBI01; family JACKFB01; genus JACKFB01. The sequence continues at coordinate 6,668 of CAZNZH010000148.1, read as the reverse complement.
GAAGAGATCGATGTCTTCGAGGGTCAGCCCGGCCCGCTCGACCGCCTTGCGGATGGCGTTGGTCGGCGCGGTCGTGAACCACTCGGGCGCCTGAGCGAAGGCCCCGGTCGAGACGATGCGCGCCAGGGGCTTGAGCCCGCGGGCCTTCGCGGCGTCCGCGCTCATCACCAGGGTCGCCGAGGCGCCGTCGTTGATGCTCGACGCGTTCGCCGCTGTGACGCTGCCGTCTTTTTCGAAGGCCGGGCGCAGCGAGGCGAACTTCGCGGGGTTGCCGCGGCCGGGCTCCTCGTCGGTGTCGACCACGACGGGGTCGCCGCGGCGCTGAGGCACCTCCACCGAGACGATCTCGTCTTTGAAGAGGCCCTCGGCGATGGAGGCCGCGGCGCGGCGGTAGCTCTCGGTGGCGAAGGCGTCTTGGGCGTCGCGCGGGACGGCGCACTCGCGGGCGCACAGCTCGGCGGCGGAGCCCATGTGGTAGTCGTTGTAGACGTCCCACAGGCCGTCGCGGACCATCGCGTCGATGAGCTGCGCGTCGCCCATGCGCAGGCCGCCGCGGGCGCCGGGCAGCAGGTAGGGCGCTTGGGACATGCACTCCATGCCGCCGGCCACGATGACCTCGGCGTCGCCCGAGCGGATGACCTGGCTGGCCAAGATGACGGTCTTGAGGCCGGAGCCGCAGACCTTGTGGACGGTGGTGGCGCCGACGTGCTGCGGCAGGCCGGCGAAGATCGCGGCCTGGCGCGCTGGAGCCTGGCCGAGCCCGGCTTGGAGCACGCAGCCCATCAGGACCTCGTCGACGGAGCCCGGCTCGACGCCGCCGCGCTCGACGGCGGCCCGAACGGCCACGGCGCCCAGGCGCGGCGCGCTGACGGTGGAGAGCGCGCCCATGAAGCTGCCGATGGGCGTGCGCACAGCGCTGGTGATGACGACTTCGCGCATGGGAGCCTCCGCGTCCGAGGGCCGGTGGTTAGCACCGCGCTTGGAGCCCTGTCAACGCAGAGGATCCGCGGGTTCGCGCCCCGTCGGGCCCCCGAGGGTGGGGGCGGCGCCGACCAGAAGAGCGGGTGGCCGGGCCCCTGCGACGCCTGCTGGAGCCAGCTCCCGACCCGATGCCGTCCGGCACGCACGCGCACCGCCCCGCCCCGTCGCACGCGTGACCGGCGCCAATGTCGCGCCCACCCGACCGCGCAGTGGCCGCTGCGGGCCAGACCAGACAAGACCCGCCCCAAGCTCGCCGAGCTGGCGGGGTTGAGCGAGGCGGAGTTCAAGGCGCGCTTTCCGAAATCGGCGTTTCGGCGCCTCTTAGGCGTTTCGGCGCCCCTCAGAAGGTGAGGTCGGTGGAGTCTCGCGCTGACTGGCCTCGTCAGGCCGGGTCGTTGCTGGGGCGCGGGGCTGGGCGGGCTCCCAGGGTGCTCGTGAGGGCGGTGGTCGTGAGGCCGGCGGCGGCGGCGGCTCCCAGGGGCAGCATGCCGAGGGCGGCCAGGGCCGTCACGGCGAGGGTCTCGATGACGATGATCTCTTGGGCGCGGCGGATGCGGCGGCGGGCTTCGAAGGCCAGGGCGCGGGCGTCGAGCAGCCGCGAGAGCTCCTCGGGCATGATGGTCAGGTCGTCGGTGAGGCGGCCCAGGCCGAGGCTGAGGCCGGTGCCGAAGACGATGCCGATGTCGGCGGCCCGGCGCGCTGCGACGCCAGCGCCTGGGCTGGTCACGACGCCGACGCGACGCGCGCCCCGACGCCGCCGATCCGCCACCCACGCCGCGGCAGCCTCCCCCCCCAGCGCCCCCTGCACGTGCGGGATCCCCAAGCGCGCGCCGGTCGCCTCCAGCGAAGCGTCGCCGTCCGGGCTGATGAGCGCCAGCTCAAGCCCGCCCGCGGCCAGGGACTCCATCACCCGCCGGGCGTCCGGCCGGGGCTCGTCGCACAGTTGGAATCGCGCGACCAGCTCGGTGCCGCGCGCCAGATAGATCCGCGAGCCGCACCCGCCGTCCGCCTCCGCCTCCGCCGACTCGAACACCTCGAGCCACGGCTGCCCCTCCGACGTGATCGCCACGCCCGACTGCTGCATCAGGTGATTATTGCCCAGCAGCACCGTCTCCCCCCCCGGGAGCTGCGCGCGGACGCCCAGCCCCGGCAGCGCCTCCCGGCCCGTGATGTCCGCCGCCGTGTTGACGTCCTCCATCTCCAGCCGCGCCAGCGCGCTCAACGCAGGCGAATCCGGGTGGTCGTCCTCATCGGTCAGCGCGAGCAACAGCCCCAGCGCCACGTCGCGCTCCTCGCCCGGCGCCACGGCCCACGCCCCCGCCGCCGGTCGCCCCGCCGTCACGGTGCCGCTCTTGTCGAAGATCAGCTCGTCCAGGTCGGCGACACGCTCGAGGCTCCCCGCGTCCCGAAAGAGGATCCCCCGCTCCACCGCGCTCGCGATGAGCTTCGGATGCGAGACCGCCCTCGCGCGAGCCGCCGCGACCACCGCCGTCCCCATCAGCACCGCGAGCGCCCCGTGCAGCGCCCCGTCGCCCACACTCCCCGGGCTCCCCTCGTAAAACCAGCGCCCCGCGAACACGCCGATCGCCGCGACCACCGAACCCGCCGCCGCCCATCGCCCCGCCCTGGTCGCCTTGGCCTGCAACCACACGTCCGCCTGCTCGAGGCGCTCCAACAGCTTGGCCACACGCGCTATGGACGAGGCCCGCGCGTCCGCGACCGCCCTGAGCGCGATGCGGCCCTCCAAGACCCGACGCCCCGCGAAGAGGCGCTCTCCGGGCGCGCACCGGCGGCTGCTCTGCCCCACCAACACGCGGCGCTCGTCCAGCACCGCCTCCCCCGCGACCACGACCCCGTCCGCCGGGACCACCATGCCGCCGATGACCACCACGATGTCCTCCGACGACACGTCGGACGCCGACAGCACGTACAGCGAGTCCTCCTTGACCACCCAGGCGTCGGTCGGCGCCATGGCCGTCACCGCCTCCGCCGGGCCCCGCGTCAGCTCGTGGGTCCCACGCAGCCGCGCCCCCAGCGCGACGGTCCCCACCAGCAGCACGACCGCGGGCGCGAAGTGCGGCTCAGCCCGCCCAGAGCTGAGAAATATCGCGATGTTAGCGGCGATGAGCCCCACCGCCACGAGGAGCGGCAGCGCCTCCGCCGACGGCTGCCCCCGCAGGGCGCGAGCCATCGTCCGGACCAAGATCGGGCCGCCGCCCCACACCACCGCCGAGAGCACCAGCAGCATCTCCGCGTTGATGGCCAGATCGTGGCCCTGCCCTGAGCGCATCAGCCCGAACTCGTGCGCCAGACCGGGGATGAGCGACAGCAACCCCAGCGCGACGACCCGCCGCACGCTGCGCCGTAACCGCGCCTCAGCCGGCGCCCCCGTGACGTCGTCGGCCTCCTGAAGCTCGGCGACGGCCGTCGCGCCCTCGTCGGCCACCAGCGCGCCGATGAACTCGCGGTGGTGCGGGAAGTCCACCGCGCTCACCACCAGCTTGGCCAGCCGGTCATCCACGCGCGCCTCGTGCAGGCTCGGGACCAGCATCAGCCGCCGCTCGAGCCGGCGCGCCTGCTGAACGTCGAGCACGCCCCGCAGTCGAAATGTCCAGCGCCGCAGCCGCGGGGGCGTCCCGTGCGCGGCCTCGAGGATGGTCTCGATGTCGACCTGCTCGCCACGCCCGCTCTGGGGCGCGGCCTCCTCTTCGCCCACGTGCAGCTCGATGAGGCGCCGCGGCGCGTTGGCCGGTTCGGGGCTGTTCACGACCCTCCCTCCTCGGCCGCGGCGGCGGGTTCGGCCTCCGCCGCCGCGTTGCGCGCTTGCACCAACCGCACCACCTCCCCGAGACGCCGCCCGTCCGTACGCCGAACCGCCGACTTCGGAAAGCGCGCCTTGAACTCCGCCTCGCTCAACTCCGCCAGCTCGGCGAGCTTGGGGCGAATGTTGTCTGGCCTGGCCCGCAGCGGCAACTGCGCTGTGGGCTGAGCGCGCCGATTGTACGGGCAGACCTCTTGGCAGATGTCGCAGCCAAACACATGCTGCCCGAGCACGCCCGGCTCGATGACGCTGATGGGATCTGCGCTTTCGATGGTCCAGTGCGCGATGCAACGCCTCGCGTCGAGCACGTAAGGGGCCGGGAAGGCGCCGGTCGGGCACGCGTCCAGGCAGCGCCGGCAGCTCCCGCAGCGGTCCGTCTCCGCCTCGTCCGGCGCGAGGTCCAGCGGCGTCAGCACCTCGGCCAGAAAATACCAGGAGCCGCCGGTCCGGTTGATCAGCAGCGTGTTCTTGCCTACCCACCCCAGCCCCGCGCGCGCCGCGAAGGCCTTCTCGAGGACCGGCCCGGTGTCCACGAAGATCCGGTGCTCCGTGCTGGCGTACCCCAGCGCGGGGTCCTCGGCGAAGCGCCGCACCAAGCGGACCAGCATCTGCCGGACGTGCGCGTGGTAGTCCTTCCCGCGAGCGTAGCGGGCGATGTACCCCTCGTCGGGCGCTGGCGGCGAGGCCAGGTAGCCGGGCGCGTCGTCGGCGTAGGACACGCCGAGCATCACCACCGACCGCGCCGACCCCTGAACGCGGCGCACGTCGCGTCGCACGTCCGGGTTCGCCGTCAGCCACACCATGTCCGCGCCATACCCGGCGTCCATCGCCCGCGAGTAGCGCTCCCAGGCCTCGGGCAGCGCCAGCGGCGCCACCCCGACGAGGTCGAACCCCACCGCGCGAGCGTGGGCCTTCACCCGCTCAGCCCGCTCCCGTGGGTCGCCCCCGCCGCCGTCTCCCCGCGGCCCGTCGTCGCTCACGACGCGCCCGCGGCTTCGGCACGCGCGGTGATGGCGAGCGCGTCCCGCCTCGTGCTAAACCCCAAAGAACCTATGCGTCTCCTCTCCACCCTCTCCACCCTCTCCACCCTCGCGTGCGCGCTGCTCGCCCTGGCCGGTTGCGCCAACGATCCCGCGGCTCGCTGCGGCGAAGCCTACGATCACATGATCACCCTCGCCAAGCGCCCGCCCAGCCCGGAGGCCCGCGCTCCCTTCGTCGACGCGTGCATCGCAGCCTGGGACCCCCAGCGCCACGACTGCCTCATGGCCGCCACCAGCGCCGATGAGGCCCTGGACTGCCGCAGCCAACGCGCGGACAATTAGGGCTCGCCCGCGGGGCTCGCGGTGGACGCTCGCCCGAGACCCTCACCGCCCTCCGGCTCTGCGAGCGGCGGATATACACGCGCTTTCGGCGTGTGCTCCCTCCGCCGCCCTGGGACGGGCTCAAAGCACGCCCCGGTCGCCTCCCGTCCGCGCGCGCCGCGACTCCGCCGTCGCCGGCGCCCCTCTCGCTCAAGATCTCAGCGATCCTGAACGATGTACCGGAGGCACTACACAGCCATCGCCCGCCGGACATGGCGGCGATTCGCGCGCTGTCGACCCGGTTGGCGCCCGACCCGGCCCCGGAGCGGCAGCGAAACCACCGACCGTTGCCCAGGACGTCGCATGCCGAACTCACCCCTGCCCGCTTGGCGTCGCCGCATCGTGCTCCCGTGCCTGGTGTCCTCCCTCCTCGCGGCGGCGGCCTGCGGCGGCGGCTCGCCCCCTGCCGGCGGCGCCGAGCCCCCTGCCGCCGACGACCCTGCCACAGCGCCGCCAGAGGCCACCGCGCTCGCTAGCTCCCGTGTCGTGTGGCTCGAAGTCCACGAGATGCTCACGCGCTCCCTCGAGTTCTCGTTGACCCACCAGCAACTGGACCGCGCCAAGGCCCTGGCCGTCCAGGCCGTCGTCACCGCGGGCGCCAACACCAGCCTGGGCGCGGCTGCCCAGCTCGCCTGCGCGCTCGCTGAGGAGGCCCGGCGCGACAAGAAGGCCGCGCTGCGTCACCTGCGCGCCGCCGCCAAGCTGCTGCCCGCCAACGCCACCTCCACCGACGCCGTGGTCGGCGCGGTCTTGGCCGCCGCCCATGCCGGCGGCGAGACCGCCCAGAGCGCCCGCGAGACTCTGGAGGCGTGGCGCGCCCGCCTCAAGGCCGCCAGCCAGCCCGAGGCCCTGGAGGCGGTGGCCCTCGCGACCACGACGCTCGTCGCGCTCCCGGCCCAAGCACCGGAGCACAAGCGCCAGCCCGAGATCGTGCCCCCCGAGATCGTGCCCGAGGTCCAGATAGACCCCCCCCCCCCCCCCCCCACCCCCCCCCCCCCCCCCCGCCCGCCCCAACCCCCGCCCCCCCAGGAGCGCACCGGGGGGGGCCGCCCCCCCCCCCAAAAAATT
>CAZNZH010000148.1:0-427 GCA_964577445.1 uncultured Myxococcales bacterium | reverse complement strand
GGTCCAGATAGACCCGCCCTCCCCCGCCCCAACCGCCGCCACCGCCGACGGCCTGCCCTATCCCGTCTTGACCGAGTAGCGACCGGGCTGGCGCGACCCACACCCGAAAAACTTTCCGCGCGCCCCACCTGGGCCGACGATGGCGCCATGAAAGCGTCACCCCCTCCCCGGCTTCGACCGCTCCTGGTCCTCGGCACCGCCCTCGGCGCCATCGCCGCCGGAGGCCTGGCCCTGCTCAGCACCAACGCCGCCCCGTCGCCGACCATGCGCGTGCCCACCCAGGCCGTCCTCCGCGGCCAGGTGCCCGACGCCCTCCGCTACTCGGCCATGGAGGCCGCCCGCCTCCGCGCCTCGCCGAACCCCTGGCCCCCCGCCCCGCTCCGCCGCCCCGGCCGCGCCCCCCTGGCCCACGAGGGCGTCTTTCACC
>CAZNZH010000147.1:0-9729 GCA_964577445.1 uncultured Myxococcales bacterium | reverse complement strand
GCCCGCGCCAGGGCCACGCGCTGCCGCTGGCCGCCCGAGAGCGTCACGCCGCGCTCGCCGACGACGGTCTCGAGCCCCGCGGGTAGCGCCGCGAGGTCCTGGGTCAGCTCGGCGGCCACGGCGGCCTCGAGCGCCAGGGCCGCGCCTCCGCCCTCGGGCTCCTCGCCCAAGGTGATGTTCTCGCGGATGGTCTCGCTGAAGAGGTAGGGGTCCTGCGTGACGTAAGCGACGCGGCGCCAGTACTCGCCCACCGAGACGTCGCGGATGTCGACGCCGTCGAGGAGCACCATCCCGGGCGCCGGTTCGCGCACGCGGGCCAAGAGATCGAGCAGCGTGCTCTTGCCCGCCCCGGTGAGGCCGAAGACGCCCAGGGTCTCGCCCGCCGCGACGCGGAAGCTCAGCCCGTCCAGCACCGCCGAGCTGGTGTCGGGGGCGTCGGGGTGGCGAAAGGTCAGGCCGCGCACCTCGAAGCTGTGGCCGGCGGCGGGCGGCGGGGGCAGCGCGCGGGTGACGTCCGGCCGCGCGATGTCGGCGTAGAGCACGTCGTCGACGCGGCCGAGGGAGATGTAGCCGCGCTGAACGGCGTTCACCAGCCAGCCCAGACTGGTGAGGCCCGTCACCAAGATGTTGATGTAGACCGTGAAGGCGGCGAGGTCGCCCAGGCTCAGCGTCCCCGCGACCACCTGGCGGCCGCCCACCCACAGCAGGAGCACGACGCAGAGGCTGCCCACCACGGAGACCACCGGCAGCAGCCACGCGCGGATGCTCGCCAACCCCGTGCCGATGGCGAGCATGCGCTCGTTGGCCTCGTCGAAGCGCTCGAGCACGCCCGGCAGGGCTCCGAAGGCGTGGACCACCGACACGCCGTTATAGGTCTCGAGGATACGGTCCGACAGCGTGGCGATCTGCTGCTGGCCCTCGATGGCCAGCGTGAACATGGCACGCACGCCCAGGCGCAAGATCAGCGCGGCCGCGACCAGCGGGACTCCGCAGGTCAGCGTGAGCCGAAGGTCCAGCGCCACCATGCGGCCCAAGGTGAGGGCCAGCATCAAGATGACGTTGAAGAGCTGAAGGCTCGCGAAGCCCGCCAGGGAGCGCACCGAGTTCGAGTCGTTGGTGCCGCGGGAGATGATCTCGCCAGGCCGCATCTGCTCGAAGAAGCGCCGCGGGAGCGCCAAGACCCGATCGAAGAGGGCGTTTTTGACCCGAAACTCGGCCGTGCGGCCCGGGTTGAAGAAGAAGGTCCGGCTCAGGGTGCGCACCACGATGATGCCTAGCCCGGCGCCCAGGATCGCCCAGGCGAAGCGCACCGCCGAGCGCGGCCCCTCGCCTGCCGCCAGCGCGTCGATGGCGTGTTTGACGAAGCCCGGAATCGCGACGGTCAGCGCGTTGGTCGCCACCAAGAACACGATGCCGAGGGCGTACCAGACGGCGTAGCGGCGTAGGAACAGCTTCCAGAATCGGATGAGGCGTTGCACCGGCGGCAAGCTAGTGCCCGGCCCCAGCGCGGTCAATCCGCCAGAGCGCCCCATGGCAGCCGCCGCCCAGTCGCGCTACGGTCGGGCCATGGAAAAGACACTCGAGTTCTGGTTCGACTTCACCTGCCCCTACGCCTACATGGCTTCGACGCGAGTCGAGGCGCTCGCGGCCGAGATCGGGGCCACCCTCGAGCCGAAGCCCATCCTCTTGGGCGGGCTCTTTCGGGCGATCGGGCAGCCCGACGACCTCGCCGCCAGCTTGGGCGCCGCGAAGGCCCGCCACGGCGCCGACGATGTGCGGCGAAGCGCGGCGCTGTGGGAGGTGCCGCTGAGCTACCCGCCCGGGCACCCGCGGCGGACGGTGACGGCGCTGCGCGCGCTGCTGGCCTCGGGCGCGCCGATGATGCCGCTGGTTCACCGATTTTACCGCGCCTACTGGGTCGAGGGCGTCGACATCGCGACCGACGCCGGGGTCTCCGAGGTCCTCATCGCGGCCGGCCTCGACGCGGCGGCGATCCTCGAGCGCACGAAGTCCGACGCCATCAAAGACGCGCTGCGGGCCCGCACCGACGAGGCCATCCGCCGCGGCGTCTTCGGCGTGCCGAGCTTCGCGTTGGGCAAGCGGCTTCAGTTCGGCCAGGACCGGATGGAGGTGTTCCTGAAAGACGCCGGCGGGAGCGGCCTGATCTCCACACCGGCGGTGCACGACCGCGCTCCCATCGACTTCTGGTTTGACTACTCGAGCCCCTTTTCGGCCATCGCGGCCGCCCGCGCCGAAGCGCTCGTGGGCAGCAGCCTGCGGATGCGCCCGATGCTGCTGGGCGGCATCTTCCGCGACGTCGGCATGGTGGACCTGCCCATGCAGGCCATGAGCCCGCCCAAGCGCGTGTGGGCCGGCCACGACATGGCGCGCCAGGCGCGGGACGCCGGCATGGAGTTCCGCTGGCCCTCGCGCTTCCCGATGCGGACGATCCTGCCCCTGCGGATGACCCTGGCGGCCGGCCCCGACACCGAGGGCGGGCGCGCGCTGATCTGCGCCTTCTACAAGGCGTACTGGACCGACGACCGCGACATCGCCGACCCCGAGACCTGCGCGGCCGTGGCGACGGAGGCCGGGCTCGACGGCGCCGCGCTCATCGCCGCCACCGAGGCGCCCGAGGTCAAAGCCTCCCTCATCGCCAACGGCAGCGAGGCGATCCGCGCCGGCGTCTTCGGCGCCCCGACCTTCGTGGTCCACCACCCAGACGGCGAGCGCTCGCTCTACTGGGGCAACGACCGCCTCGAGATGGCCATCCTCGCCGCCGACGGCGACAGGCGCGTGCGCTAGTCGGGCTCGTAGCGCATCAGGCGCACGTCGACCGGGCCGTTACGGATGGGGATGGCCTCAGACCAGCGGTGCCCGACCTTCAGGGCGTGGCGCTCGTGGGCCAGCAGCACCGAGGCCCGCCAGCCCGGGAAGCCCGCCCTGAGCGTGTGGCCGAGGTCTTCGTAGAGCGCGTCGAGCTGCTCTATCTCGCCCATGCGCTCGCCCCAGGGCGGGTTGGTGATGACCAGCCCGGGCGGCCCTTCGGGTGCGCTCGCCCGGACCAGCTCGCCGCGCTCAAAGCGCACACACTCGCTGACCCCGGCGCGCTCGGCGTTGGCGCGGGCCAGCGCGACCAGGGCGGGGTCGATGTCGGCGCCGACGATGGGGATCGTGACCGTCTTTTCCCCAGCTCGCGCCTCGGCTTTTTGCGCTTCCCAGGGCTCGGGTCGGTGGCCCGGCCAGCGCTCAAAGCCCATGCGCGGCCTCGCCAGACCAGGCGCGCGGCCCATGGCCAGCAGCGCCGCCTCGATGCACAGCGTCCCCGAGCCCGCCATCGGGTCGACCAGCGCCCGCTCGCCAGCCCACTCCGACAGGCCCAGCATCCCCGCCGCCAGGGTCTCCCGGAGCGGCGCGTCGCCGGACTCCGTGCGGTAGCCGCGCAGGTGCAGGCTCTCGCCCGAGGCGTCCAGCGCCACGGTGATGCGGTCGCCGCGGACCCGCAGGTGGACCCGGACGTCGGGCGCGTTCGCGTCGACGTTGGGGCGCGCCCCGCACTCCTCGCGCAGCACGTCCACGATGGCGTCTTTGGCCTTCAGCGCCACGAAGCGCGAGTCGCGGTGGCGCTCGCCGGTCACCGTCGCGTACACCGCCAGGGTGTGGTCCGGCGTCAAGAGGCCCCGCCACCGCGCCGCCCCGCGCACCGCGTCGTACACGCCCTGGGGGTCGCTCGCCCTCGCCTCCCCCAGCGTCCACAGCACCCGGTGCGCGGTCCGCAGCCACAGGCACGCGCGCGTCATGTCCGCCCGCGATCCCTCAAAAGAGACGCCGCCGCGCGTCGCCCGCACCTCGGCCACCCCCAAGGCCCGCAGCTCGGCCTGGAGCACCGGCTCGAGACCCGTCAGCGTCGTGGCGAAATAGCGTTCCGGCATGGCCCCTCCAGTCGCCGGGGACGCTACACCGGGGGGCCAGACCGTCCAAGCGCGGGTTCTGGCCCCGGTTGACTCAGTGGGCCTCTCTGCCATGATATGCGGGCGTTGGAGGTGGCTCGGCACGAAGCGCGACGCCTCGTCCCATCGCGCGATCCCCCCGTTCGAGGCAGGCTCCCATGACCCGTCCATCCCCCCAACGACTCCTGGCTGCGCCGCTCGCGCTGGCGGTCCTGCTCAGCCTGGCGATGCCTGCGGACGCGAAGTGGGTCCCCACCACGCGCACCAACGTCGACACGAACCCGCCCGGCGCGACGGTGTTTTTGGTCACGCCCGAGGGCACGGAGAGCGCGCTGGGCCTTACGCCGCTTCAGCGAACGCGGCTGCCGCGCGGCCTCATCACGCTCCGCTTTCGGCTCGACGGCTATAAAGACCTCGTGGAGACCGTCCAGATCGAGCGGCGCACGCTGTCCTTTGTTTTCAACCTCGTGCGCGAGGTGAAGCCGTCGGTGCTGGACTTCATCAGCGACAAGGAGTTCGAGGGCGCGGCGGTCACGGTCGATGGCGCCAAACAAGGGCTGCTGCCGACCTCGGTGTCGACGCCGCCCGGGCGGCATCAGATCGTCATCACGAAGGATGGCTACGAGACCTGGGAGCGCTGGATCGACACGACGGAGGGGCAATCGGTCGCCTTCGAGGTCGTGATGAAGGCGTCGGCGAAGTCGAAGGGGTCGATTCTGGCGACCTCGCTGCCGAGCGGCGCCGAGATCCGCGTCAACGGGGTCCCCAAGGGGGCGACGCCGACGGTGGTGGAGGGGATCGAGCCGGGCGACCAACTGGTTGAGTTGTTCCTGGACGGGTACGCGACCTGGCAGCAGGTGGTCACGGTCGCTGCGGGCGCGCGCGCGGTCATCGACGCGCATCTGGAGACCGCGGGCGGCGGCAAGGGGACCCTGCGGGTGGTCACCGACGTCGACGGCGCGACCGTGTGGATCGACGGCGAGGAGGCGGGGCCGGCCCCCGTGACCAAGGCGGACCTGCAAGCGGGTTCTCACCTCGTGGAGGCGCGGGCCGAGGGCTACGCCAAGGCGAGCGCTGAGGCGGAGGTGCGGCGCGGCGAGACGGCCGTGGTGCGCTTGTCCCTGGCCGACGCGACGCGGGAGGCGCGAGGCACCGTCCGGGTGGTCGCCAGCGTGAAGGACGCCATGGCCAGCATCGACGGGGGCGCGCCGGCGCCGGTCCCGCTGATTCGCGACGACGTGAGCGCGGGCACGCACTTCGTCATCGTGACCGCGCCGGGCTACGCGGACTGGAAGAAGACCGTCTCGGTGACCCCGGGCGGCATCGTCGAGGTGGTCGCCGACATGGGCACCGCCGGACACCTCGAGGTGTCGACCAAGGGCAGCGCGCCGGCGGAGGTCTTCCTCGACGGCAAGCTCTTGGGCCCGGCACCGCTGAAGGTCGATGTGGCCACGGGCACCTACCGGCTGACGGTGAAGCGGGCCGACGGCAAGCTCGAGGAGCACGACATCGCCATCGGCACCGGCTCCGCGGTGAAGATCAACGCCAAGTTCGACGAGCAGCGGACGCGCGTCCGGCACCGCGCGATGCCGTGGTCGGCGCAGGCCATCGACAAGGGCTACGGCACCGTCGACGTCGCGCTCTCGTGGCCCTACCTGGTGGTCGCGCGGGTCAACGGCGGCATCTGGCGCAACATGGACATCGGCGTGTCGTTCCGCTCGGCGCTCGACACGATCAACGAGGTCGAGCTGCGCGCGAAGTACCAGATCGCGCGCTCGCGGGCCTTCGCGTTCGGCGCCGAGGCCGCGCTGGTCTTCGGTTTCGGCTCGGATTCGCGCAACACCATCGGCACGCGCATCACGACGCTGTCCTCCATCTTGATCGGCGAGAAGATCGCGGCGACGGCCCGGGTCGGCGTTCGCGTCTCCAGCGATCGCCTCGTCCCGAAGGACACCAACTCCAAGCGCGACAACAACGCCCAGTTCCAAGCGGGGCTCGGCCTGGAGATCCGCCTGTCCAAGCACATCAACTTCATGTTCCTCTTCGAAGGCGAGCCCTTCGGCGGGGAGCGGCGGTTGCTGCGGGATGGCGTCTTCAAGAAGAGCAAGGACATCGGCATCTGGGCCATGAGTGGCATCTCGGTGCTGTTTTAGGACCCGTGTAGGAGCCGTGTGACGCAAAGCCACGCGCAGCGGCCCGAGCCCGGCTATCGCGCGCTCCTCCGCTCCGGTGAGTTGGAGGCGCGCGTCGAGGCCCTGCTCGCGACCCTCGGGCCGTGCGTCGCCTGCCCGCTGGATTGCGGGGTCGACCGGCACGCCGGCGCCATCGGGCGCTGCTTCGTCGGCCGCGACGCGCTCGTCTCGTCGTGGACCGCGCATTTCGGCGAGGAGCCGGTGCTCAGCGGCACCCGCGGCGTCGGCAACGTCTTCTTCGGCCAGTGCAACCTGCGCTGCGTCTACTGCCAGAACTGGCAGATCTCGCAGCAGGCCAAAAAGCCCACCCTCGGCCGGGCGGTGTCGGCCGACGCGCTGGCCGAGATCTACCTGGAGCTGCAAGCCCGCGGCTGCCACGCCCTGGGCTGGGTGTCGCCGACCCATGTGGCGCCCCAGGCCGTCGAGGCCCTGCTCATCGCGGCGCGCCGCGGGCTGAACCTGCCCATCGTCTACAACACCAACGCCTACGACGCCCTGCCCGTCCTGCGCCTGCTCGAGGGCGTCGTCGACATCTGGCTGCCCGACCTCAAGTACGCCGACGCGGACGCCGGCCGCACCTACTCGAAGGTCGACGACTACCCGGCCCACGCTCGGGCCGCCGTCGCCGAGATGGCGCGCCAGGTCGGCACCCAGGTCCATGTGGGGCCCGACGGCACAGCCTTTCGCGGCCTGATCATCCGCCACCTCGTCCTGCCCAACGACCTCGCCGGCTCCGAGCCGACCCTGCGCTGGATCCGCGACACCCTCGGAAAGGGCGCCCACATCTCGGCGATGTGCCAGTATTATCCAACACACCGCAGCGAAGGCGCCGCGAGCCGGTACCCGCTGCTGACCCGACGCATCCGCCCGCGGGAGTATGACGAAGTGATGGGGTGGCTCGCCGAATTCGAACTGACCGAGGGCTGGTCGCAGGATCTGGATGACGCTCCCGGGTACTATCGCCCGGACTTCTGCGACGCCGCCCGCCCCTTCGCAGATATCGCCGACTTCACCGACCCCGCCGCAGCGCCCGCCCCGGAGAGCCCCGCCGTATGACGCCCGTACTCACCCGACTCGCAAGCCTCGCGGCCCTCGTGGCGGCCCTCGCCCTGCCCCTCGGCGGCTGCACGAGCTTTTATCCGCTGGCGGACACGGACACGGCGGGCGGCGGCGACAGCGGTGAGGTCAGCGCCGACGGAGCGGAGGTCGACACCGCCGTTACGGACATCGACGCGGCCGATGCCGCCGACGACAGCAGCGACGCCGACGCCGACGCCGACGCCGCGGGCGACGCGGAGGTCGCGACGCCCGACACCGACGCGGCGACAGACGCCGAGACCACCGACGGCCAGGACGCCGCCGACGCCGACGCCCGCGAGACCGACGCGGACCCCGACGCGCTGGACGCCGACGCCGAGACCGGCCCGGACGTCCCGCTCTGCGCCGACCCCTGCCCGAAGCTCGGCGACACGCGCTGCGCCAAGCTGCCGACCGGCACGCCGGTGACGCTCGAGATCTGCAGCGACCCCAAGGGCGACGGCTGCCTGAAGTGGGTCGTGGGCGACCCATGCCCCAAAGACCTCTGCCAGGGCCCCGCGACCTGCGGCGCTGGTGTCTGCGGCTTCGACACCACCAAGGCCGTCACCTGTCCGCCCAGCGGCAACCCGTGCAGCGACGTCGTCTGCGCGCCGGCTACCGGCCTGTGCCAGTTCGCGCCGCGCGCCGCTGGCGAGACCTGCGACGACAAGGATCCGTGCACGACGTTCACGAGCTGCGACGACAAGGGCAAGTGCGTGGGGCCCTTCGACCCCACCGCCTGCGACTGCAACTTCGACCTGGACTGCGCACCGAAAGAAGACGGCGACGCGTGCAACGGCACCCTGGTCTGCACCGATCACGCGTGCGTCGTCGCCCCCGCGACCGTCGTCACCTGCCAAGCGCCCGCCAACCCCTGCCGCCAGAGCGTCTGCGAGCCGACCACCGGCGCCTGCGTGGTCTCAGACAAGCCCGAGGATTCTCCGTGTGACGACGCGAACCAGTGCACGCAGTTCGACGGCTGCTCCGCCGGCGCCTGCGTCGGCCAGGACCCGGTGGTCTGCGACCTCGGACCGTGCATGACCGCGGCCTGCATCCCCGCCAGCGGCGAGTGCAGCGGCACCCCGGTCGCCAACTGCTGTGGCAACGGCGTCGTCGAGACCGGCGAGGCCTGCGACGACGGCAACGACATCACCGCGGACGGCTGCGAGCCGGACTGCACGGTCAGCACCTGCATCAAACGCTCCATGGACATGGCGAGCGGAGGCGTCGTCGTGCCGGGCTCGGGCCTGCTCTCCGTGCAGATGTCCAGCACGCTGGACTTCTGGGTGCTGCTGCCCCCCGCCAGCGCGGGCGGGACGATCTTCCGGCGCCCCAACGCCCCGGGCGGCAAAGACGTGGACTGGCGGATGATCGCGACCCCCAACGGCGCTGGCGTGCAGCTCGCGTGGATCGAGAGCAAGTCCGGCGGCGGCGACGCGACGGCCGAGGGGCCGGTGGTCTTGCCGGGCGCGTGGCATCACATCGCGCTGGTGCGCGAGCCCGCGGGCCCGGCGCCCGGGGTGTCCTGGTACCTGGACGGCGGCCCCTCCATCGTGACGCAGATCACCGGGATGCAGGACCTCGGCTCGGCCGCCGACCTGTGGGTAGGCTCGCGCGTGGGCGGCGCTGAGCCCTTCGACGGCCAGCTTGACGACGTGCGCATCTCGAACTTCACCCGCTACACCGGGCCCTTCGCGCCCCCGATGGCGGCGGTCAGCACGGACCCGCAGACCGAGCTGCTCTTTCACTTCGACGATGTGCTGGCTGGCGTCGCGGTCGACGCCACGGGCAAAAAACACCACGGCGCGTGGCAGGGGGCGAGCCTCGCGCCCGAGGACGCCTTCAAGGCGACCGCCGCTGGCCCGCGCTGCGACGTCGCGTACTGCGCCCGCGGGGCCGTGACCTTCTCCGGCGCGGCCGCCAGCGGCATCGCGGACAACGCCGAGGGTCTCGATGGCGAGCAGACGATGACGGTCGAGTTCTTCATCCGCGCGGGCAGCAACCCCACGGCGGCCTTCGTCGTGGGTCGCGATGCGGGGGTGGCAGGCATGCCGGACTGGCACATCGAGCTGCGCCCGACGGCGACGCCGGGCACCCACCAGATCGTGTGGGTGGAGGGCCGCAGCACCGGCGCCGACTACGAAAATATAGCGTCCCTGACCATCGCCGAGGGCGCATGGGTGCATGTCGCGGTGGTGCGCTACTATCTGGCGCCCGCGGTCGCCGTGCGCTGGTTCATCGCGGGCAAAGCGGAGACGTCCAAGCTGGTCGACAACCCCCAGGCGATCTCGACGACGGAGCCGCTGCGTCTGGCCTCTGGGCCCTTGCCGGTGCCTGGGCCCTTCGTCGGCACCATCGACGAGCTGAGGTTCAGCAATGAAGCGAACTACGGCGGCGGCTTCACGGTCCCCCAGAAGCTCAACGTGACGAAATCGACGCTGGCGCTCTTCCGCTTCGACGTCGGCACGGGCGAGTACGCGTACTCTCAGGTGAACGCCAGCGTCGGGCCG
>CAZNZH010000146.1:0-9765 GCA_964577445.1 uncultured Myxococcales bacterium | reverse complement strand
AGGCGTTCGACCAGCGTCTCGCGCATGTAGCCCATGCCGCCGTGGAGTTGCACCGCGTCGTAGGTGACCGAGACGGCCGTGTCGGCGGCGAGGTTCTTCGCCATCGAGACCTCGGCGGTGACGCTCTGCCCGGCCTCCATGCGGGCGGCGACCTGGTAGACCAGGGTCTCGGCTGCCAGCACGCGGGTCGCCATGTCGGCGAGGGTGTGGCGGGTGACCTGAAAGCCGGCGATCGGGCGGCCGAAAGCCTCGCGCTCCTGCGTGTAGCGGCGCGCCTCTTCGAAGGCCATGCGCGCGGTGACTGCCCCGTAGGCGGCCAGGGCGAGGCGCTCGATCTGGAAGTTCCGCATCAGGGTGATGAAGGCCGAGCCCTCGGGCCCGACGCGGTTTTCGACCGGCACCCGGACCTCGTCGAAGGCGAGCTCGGCGGTGTCGCTGGCCCACCAGCCGGTCTTCTTCAGGGCGCGGGAGACCGAGACCCCGGGGCGATCGCGCTCGATGACGATGAAGCTGAGCCCGCCGTGGGGATCGGGGCCCGTGCGCACCAGGGTCGTCAGGAAGTCCGCGCGGACGCCCGAGGTGATGAACATCTTGGCGCCGGTGATGACGTACTCGTCGCCATCGCGCACCGCGCGGGTACAGACCGCCGCGACGTCGCTGCCCGCGCCGGGCTCGGTGATGGCGAGGGCGGAGATCTTCTCGCCGGACATCACCGGGCGCACGAAGCGGTCGATCTGCGCCCGGTCGTCAGCCTGGACCAGGGCTGGCATGGCGATCCCCGCGCTGCCGAGGCCGACCGCGACGCCGGTCGAGCGGCCGGCCATCAGCCCCTCGATGGCCATCACGCACGCCATCGGCCCGCCGCCGGAGCCGCCGACCTCCTCGGGGAACCCGACGCCGAGGATGCCAGCGGCCGCCGCGCGTGGGTACAGGTCGCGCGGGAAGGCGCCGGCCTCCTCCCAGGCGTCGGCGTGCGGCGCGATGGCGTCGAGGGCGAACCGGCGCGCGGTGTCGCGGATCTGGCGGTGGGTGGCGTCGAGCAGGTTGTCGTGAAATCCCATGGTTCAAGCTCACACGAGGTGCGAGCGGGCGTCAACGCCGCGGGGCCCGCGGGTGCCGGCGAGTCGAGGGGCTCCGGTGAGCCCGCGCGGTGGCGGCTGTGACACGAGGTGGCGGCCACGGCAGACTGGGCCGTCTAGCGGGAACGGGCGAGGGCGGAGGCGCGATGGGGCGAGTCGGGGGCATGTGGGGCGGGGCGGCGCGGCGCTGGGCGTGCGCGACCGTGTTGCTCGGCCTGTGCGCGCCGGCCTGCGAGGTGCCGCTGGTGGGCGGTGCGCCCGACGGCGATGGGGCGGGGGAGGCCGACCTGCGGGCGGACGCGGTGTACGCGGGCGAGGCGGGACCGGACGGCGGCGCGGACCTCGACCTGGAGGCGGACGGCGGCGCGGACCGCGACGTGGAGACGGACGCTCTCGTCGAGCTGGACAGCGCGGTCGCGCCCGAGACCCAGCTTGAGACCGACGCTGGCCGCGACGGACAAGCCGACGCGCCCTCGCCACCGCCCTGCGCGCCCGAGGGGAGCCTCTGCGACGACGGCGACCTCTGCACCGCGGTCGGCCGCTGCACCGGCGGGCTGTGCATCCGCGTCGTCCCGGTGGTCTGCTCCGAGCCCGCCCCGTGCGCGGCCTCAGCGCCGGTCTGCGACCCCGGCTCCGGCCTCTGCACGGCGCCGCCGCTCGGCGACGGCTCGCCGTGCATCCCCGCCGGCGACTGCGCGCTCAGCGGCCTGTGCGCCGCCGGCGCGTGCGTCCCCAGCGCCGCCCCCCCCTCGGCGGCGGCGGATCTCTGGTTCACCGACGTCACCGGCGACGCCGAGATCGCCTGGAGCCCCTGGTCTCCCAGCACCCTCGAGGGCGGCGGCGCCTTCGTGGACTTCGACGGCGACTCGCTGCCCGACATCGTCCTCACCGCGTTTGCGGCCTCCGCCGAGAGCCCCCACGCGTCCGCCTGGCGCAACCGAGGCGACGGGACCTTCGAAGACGTGAGCCAAGCGCTCGGGTTCGGCGGGATCGCCTCGCCGCTGACCGGCGTCGCCAGCGCGGACATCGACAACGACGGCGACGCCGACCTCCTGTTTACGTCGCGCAGCGGGAGCCGGCTCTTCCGAAACGACGGCGGGGCCGGGTTCGTCGACATCTCCGTGGCGTCCGGCGTCGCAGATCAGGCCTGGAGCACCGCGGCGGCCTTCGGCGACTTCGACGGCGACGGGCTGGTCGACCTCTACTTGGGCAACTACATCGTCGTCGCCCACTTCCCCAACCACACCGGCTGGCCGAACCGGCTGCTCCGAAATCTGGGCGGCGGCGTGTTCGAGGACGTCACCCAGGCGAGCGGGACCGCGGGAAAAGGCGCGACCTTCGCCGCCAGCTTCACCGATTTTGACGGCGACGGCGACGTCGACCTGCTGGTCTGTAACGACCACGGCGCCTTCGTCGAGCCGGACAAGCTCTATCGAAATGACGGCCCCTCGGCTGCGGGCACCGTCTTCACCGAGGTCAGCGCCACCGTGGGCGCCGGCCAGGCCATCTATTGTATGAGCATCGCCGCGGGCGACCTGGATGGCGACCTGAGGCTCGACTACTACCTGTCGAATCTGGGCGCGAACGTGCTCCTGATGGGCGCTGCGGGCGGGTTCGTGGAGATGGCGTCGCCCCTCGGCGTCGCGTTGGCGCACGAGCCGTGCCCGCCCCACCTCCTCTTGAGCAGTTGGGGGAGCGGAGCTCACGACTTCGATGGCGATGGCCGCCTGGACCTCTACGTCTCGCAGGGTTTTCTCCCGGCCGACGAGGCGATCGCGACCGCGCCGATACAGTCCGCGGCGCTCTTTGCGCGCGCGCCGGGGGAGACCCGCTTCACCGACGTCGCGCCGTGGGCCGGCCTGCAGGCGACCGAGGGGCACGGTCGCGGCGCCGCGTTCGCCGACTATGACCGGGACGGCGACCTCGACATCTTGCAGGTGCGCGCGAACGGGGCGGCCCATCTGTTTCGCAACGACGGCGGGGCGGGCCACGGGTGGCTGGGGCTGCGCCTCGTCGGGCGGGAGAGCCACCGTGACGCCATAGGGGCGCGGGTCGTCGTGCGCTCAGGCGGCGTCGACAGGCTGCGGGAGGCGACCGCTCAGGGGAGCTTCGGGTCGAGCTCGATCCCCGAGGTGCATGTGGGCCTGGGGACCTCCCACGCGGTCCAGTGGGCGCAGATCCGCTGGCCTTCAGGCGTGCAGCAGGAGCTCCACGCGCCCGCGGCCGATGGGTGGCATGAGGTCATCGAGCCGGCCTCGCTCATCGCGGGCGTGTCGGTAGAGTCGGCCGCGCCCGAGCCCGGGGTGCGCGTCCTGGTGAGCGTCGCGCGGCGCGCGGCGGCGGCCGGCCCGGTCGAAGCGTCGGTCACCGTCCGCACCACGATGGGGAACCTGCCGCTCGCGTCTCCGGTTTCGGTCGCGCCAGGCCCGGGCAGCGTGGTGGTCGTCCCGGTCCACATCGCCACGGTGGCACCCGGCGATTCCCTCGATCTCATCGTGCGAATTGAAGACCTCGCCGGCGCCTTCGACGAGCGCTCCGTGACCCCCGGCGGCCTCTGATCAGTCCGCGCTGAGGAACACGTCCACGCAGGCCGTCGCGTTGCGCTGGTCGGTCAGCGTCACCGACAGGCACAGCGTGGCGGTGGAGTCGATGGGAGGCGCGTCGCTCCACACCCCGCTGAAGGCGACCTGCACGTAGTAGGTCAGCGCATAGGTCGGGCCCCCGGCGTCGGTCGTCCAGTTCATCGGCGGAGCGCTGCCGACCTGCTCGCCGCCCAGCGTGATGCTGCCCGAGACCACCACGCGCGGCGTGGCGCCCAGCCCGGAAGCCTCAAAGATCCCGCCCACCTCGAGGTGAGTGCCGCCTTGGGGCCCGAAGTGCACCTTCATGGGTGTGCCGGTGGCGAGCGCGACCGCGGCGCCGAAGTCATCGAAGCGAGCGACCTGTAGCGGGAAGTCCCCCGTGCTGACCTGTCCCGAGCCCGCGTCGGCGTCCACCGGGGCGTCCGTCACCGCATCGCCGTCGCTCTCAGCCCCACCGTCGCCAGCCGAGCCCGAGTCCCCGGCGGAGTCGGCCCCGGCGTCCGCGACGGGTTCCACCACCGCGCTTCCACCGCCGCCACCGCCGCCACCGCACGTCGCCGCGGTGCCGAAGCACACCAGCGCGCCGCTCGCCGGCTTGGTCAACTGAAACGCCGAGCCACCCGCGAGCCACACGTCGCCCTCCGCGCCAATCCAGACCCCGTGCCAGTCCAGGCCGACCGGCGTGGGCCCCATCGACGAGTACACGCCGGCTCGCCGCGCGAAGACGAGGTCGCTCAGCCCGGCGATGACGGCCCGCCCGCCGGCCGCGACGTGCACGCCCTGGATGATCCCGACCTCGCCCAGGTCTACCGGCGCCCAAGCGCCTTCAGAGTGTTCGAACACGAGCCCGCCTGCCGCGCCGCCGACGGCCATCACCAAGCCGCCCGCGCCGTGCACCGTCACGAGCCGCGCCGCCTGGGGCAGCAGCTCAAGGCTCCAGCCGCTGTCGCCGCCGTGGAGCACCGTGCCGCCCTCGCCGACGATCCACACGTCGTCGGGGCCAGAGCCCCACACCTTGAAGAAGGCCGCGGTCGGCGACAGCGCGGCCGGCAGCCCAGGCACCGCCGCGACGGCGCTCCCCTTGACCCGAAACGCCACCCCGGGCCCGTTTCGCGCGTCGGTCGCGCCGCCGACGACGTAGAAGTCGTCGACGCTGGCCCCCCACGCCCCGTAGAGCGGCAGGTTCATCCCCACGCTCAGCGCCTCGAGGTCCTCCTCGCCGGCGCGTTTGCGGACAATCACCCCCCCCTCGCCGACCATCACCACGCCGCCGTCGCCCATGCAGGCGACCCACCACAGGTGGCCCCGGGTGCCGGTGGCCAGCGCGCTCCATGTCCCGCCCGCGCGGTGCAGCACCAGCGGCCCCGCGCCCGCGTCAGCGCCCACGGCCCACCGCTCGTCGCCCGCGCCGCACACGGAGAGCAGCGAGCCGGGCAGGGCGTCGCGAGCCACCCACCAGCCCGCCTCAGCCCCCGCCGCCTCCCCCCCGCCGTCCGCCGCCGCCGACCCATCCGAGCGCGGCGGCAACTCGGCGACACTGCAACCACCCCACGCCAAAAGCGCGAGCGCTGCGACGAAGGCGCGGGCAGGCAGGACCATGATTAGCTTTCCCTGTAGGCGTCTGGCGCGCCCATGTTAGTGTCCCCAGCCCCCCGGCGAAAGCCCACGCGCACGTCGCGCCACCGAACCCACGACGCCATCGAAGCCCCCGCCATGAGCGACCGACGGCAAGCGAAGCGGCCCGACCTACGCGAGACCGTCCGCCTGGCCGTCCCTTTGGCCATCGCGCAGATAGCGACCCTCCTGATGGGTTTGGTGGACACGGTCTGCGTGGGGCACGTCTCGGCCCTTGAGTTGGCAGCCACCGCCACGGGAAACGCCCTGGCGCTGCTGCCGATGGCGCTGGGGATGGGCTTCGGGCTGGCGCTGGAGCCGCTGATTTCCCAAGCCCTGGGCGCCGGTGACGACGCGGAGGCGCGAGCGTGGTGGCGGGCGGGCTTGCGCCTCTCGCTCCAGTTGGGCGTGCCCCTCGGCATCCTGACGGTGGTCATGGCCCTCGCGATGCCGGCCGTGGGCATCGCGCCGGGGCTGGCGGACCGCGCGACGGACTACCTGTGGGTGCGCGTCCCCTCGACGGTCTTCTTCCTCCACTATCTCTCGACCCGCTCCTACCTCCAGGCCCTCGGCAGCACGCGCCCGCTGCTCATCGCCGTAGCCGTCGCGAACATCTTCAATCTGCTGGCCAATCTGCTGCTCGTCTTCGGCGACCCCGGCCTCATGAGCGTCGGGCTCCCCGCCGTCGGCATCCCGGCTCTGGGTGCGGTCGGCGCCGGCATCGCCACCAGCGTCGCCAGCTTCGTCATGGCGGCCATCGCGTGGCTGGCCGGCCGCGCACACGTCGACGACCCCGCCGCCCCGCTCCCCGTGGTCTCTCGCGCCACGCTGGTGCGCTTGGCCTTGCCCGTGGGCCTCACCCTGCTCGCCGAGATGGGCGTCTTCGGCGCCGCCGGCCTCCTCGCCGCGACGCTCGGCGACGATGTCGCTGGCGCCCATCAGATAGCGCTTGATCTCTCCAGCATCTCCTACATGGCGTCCGTGGGCGTCGCCGGCGCCACGGGCACCCGCGTCGGCCGCGCGGTCGGCGCCGGCGTCTGGCACGGGGCCCGCCGCGCCGGCGTCAGCGGCGGCATCGTCGCGATGGTCATCATGGGCAGCGCGATGGTCCTCTTTCTCGCTTTTCCTCAGGCGCTGGCTGGCTTTTTCTCGGACGACCCGGCGGTCAACGTCCTCGCCGCCCAGCTCATCGCCATCGCGGGACTCTTCCAACTCGCCGACGGGCTGCAGGCCGTCATGGCGGGCGCGCTCCGTGGCGCGGGCGACGTGCGAGGCCCGCTGTGGGCCAACGTCTTCGCCCACTGGCTATTCGGCTTCCCGCTCGCCTGGCTGCTGGCGCTGCCCCTCGGGCTGGGTGCCCAGGGCCTCTGGTACGGCCTGACCCTGGGCCTCGCGCTGGCCGCCGGGTTCTTGTCCCTGCGCTTCGTGCGGATGACCCGCGGGCCTATCGCGCGGGTGGGTCGCTCAGGGCTGGCTGGCGTAGCGCCAGTATCACCGCCGCTGCCGTGAGGGCGCAGCCTGGGGCGACGCGTGCGGAGATGAACTCGTCGAGCCGGAGCCACGCCGGCAGGCTGGCGGCGGCGGGTTCGTTCACGGTCGCCAGGCCCGGGGTCAGGCCGTAGCAGAGGCCGGCCAGGCAGCCGGCGCGCAGGATGCGCCCGTCGACGTCGCCGCGGCCGACCGCCCGGGCCAGCGCGGGCGCCAGCAAGACCGCCGCCAGCGCCAATCGCCAGCCCGCCGCGACGAAGGGGTGGGTCGGCGCGGTCTCGCGAAAGAAGATCGCCGCGAACGTGCTGGCGAAGACGGCGACGACCAGCGCGATGTGGACCTTGCGGCGGGTGGGGGCGTCGGTGGTCTCGGCGGTCACAGGCGTTGCTGACCCCCACGGCGGCCGTCCGCGCAAGGGCGCCCTGCCATTGCCACCGGCTCGCGGCCTCGGCAAGCTGTCCTCTCATCGCGCCGCCGAGGGAGCACCCCATGTCCGAACCGAAGGCCAAGGCCGTTGTCACCTGCGCGCTGACCGGCGTCCTGACCGACCCCGAGCGCCACCACGTGCCCGTGACGCCCGAGCAGATGGCGGCCGAGGCGCGTCGGGCCGCCGACGCAGGCGCGACGATCGTGCATGTGCATTTCCGTAGGCAGGAGCCGGGCCGAGGCCACCTGCCGAGCTGGGAGCCCAAGGTCGCCGGCGCCATCTGCGACGCCATCCGCGCGGAGGTCCCGAGCCTCATCATCAACATGTCCACCGGCGTCGTCGGCGACGACATCAGCGGCCCGGTGGCCTGTCTTGAGCGGGTGCAGCCCGAGATGGCCGCGCTGAACGCCGGCTCACTCAACTACCTGAAGACCCGCGCTGACGGCGCCTGGGCGTGGCCGCCGATGCTCTTCGACAACTCGGTCGCCAAGGTCGGGCGCTTCATCTCGGCCATGGACAGCCTCGGCGTCGTCCCCGAGTGCGAGTGCTTCGACACGGGCATCCTGCGCAGCGTCGGGCTCTTCCTGCACAACGGCATGCTGCGCCCGCCGGTCCACGTCTCCCTCGTCATGGGCGTGGCCTCGGGCATGCCGGCGCGCGCAGAGTGGCTGCCGCTCTTGCTCGACGAGCTGCCCGACGGCGCGCACTGGCAGGCCATCGCCATCGGCCGCGAGGAGGTCTGGCAGGTGCACCGGCGCGCGGCCGAGCTGGGCGGCCACCTCCGCACGGGCCTCGAGGACACCTTTTACCTGCCCAGCGGCGAGCGCGCGACGTCCAACGGCCAGCTCATCGAGGCGCTGGTGGCCATGGCGCGCGAGGCCGGGCGCGAGGTCGCCGGCCCCGAGGACGCCCGCGCCATCCTGCACGCCTGAGGCGCCCACCGGCGTGAATAGCCCCACCGTCCACCCGTCGAGGGGTTGCTCAGCCGCGCCCCCTGGCGCTATCGTGAGCCAACTCCGCAGCACCGAGGTCCCCACCATGGCCAAGCTCTCAACCATCGCGCACCGCCTGGTCGTCGCCGCCCTCCTGATAGCGACCGCCATGTCCGGCGTCGCGACCGCCGCTGAGCCCAGCCGCGACGACAAGGACGCGGCGATCCGCGCCGTCATCACCAGCGCCTTCAGCGCCGCGCTCTCCGGCAAGCTCGACGACTACCTGGCGACGATCCACCCCGACGCCCGCGACACGTCGACCCAGCGCACCTCCATCGAGCGCTACTCCTGGGCGCGCTTCGTCAAGCAGGCCAAGTGGTACCTCGACAAAGACGACCCGAAGAGCTTCGAGGTCGTCAAGAAGGACGGCACCGACGAGCAGCCGCGCTGGTTCATCAAGGACCGCGAGCACCAGGACCGCATGCCCGTCCCCGTCCGCCTGATGCAGCACGAAGGGCGCTGGTACATCTACACCAATTCCCTGTGATGACCGGTCGAGCGCCGATCTCCGCGAGGGCCGCCTCCTTTGGGGCGGCCCTCGCCATTTGCGCGGTCCTCTGCGCGTGCGACGACGCCAAAAACCCAGGCGGCGACGCGCTGGACGACGCGGCGGCTGACGTCGCAGACGCGGGCGACGGCGACCTGGACGACGTGGGCGACCTCACCGGGCGCTCCATCTACTCGCTCCACGTCACCCTGCCCGACGGCACCGTCAGCGACTACGTGAACCGCGAGCTCACGGGGCTCGAGACCTGGTACTCGTACGGGTCGTCCGGCATCGGGACGGCGGTGGCCTTCAGCGTCACCGACAGCGTGTTCTGGCCGGGCACCGCCACGATCACGTTCGACTTCGGCAAGATCGTGGGGTCGCCGAGCTTCCCCGTCGAGACGCCCGGGACCGGCAGCTACCCCCTGGACGCGACCCCGCCGGCCTTCGAGTTCGCGACCGCGTTCGACGGGTACAAGTCGCGCGGCGCGGGCTCGAAGGGCGAGATCGTCCTCACGCAGTGGGGCACCAAGACCGGCGAGGTCATCGCCGGCACGGTGGCCGGCACCATCGCGGCGACGGCCAGCGGCAAGCCGCCCGTTCAGGTCGAGGGCTGGTTTCACTTCACGCTACCCAGCGCCGGCGGCTCGAGCCCCTGACGCGGTCAGACGCCGAACGCGGCGAGCTTGTCCTTGGCCGCGCCGCTCGCCAGCGCTTGGTGCGCCATCCCGATGCCGCGCATGACGGTGCTCGCCCGGCCGGCCTGAAAGAGGATGGTGCCCGCCATGAGGCGGACGGACTGGCCCACGGGCGTCCGGCGCTTTCGGTGCAGCGCCTCGTCCCAGATCTCGGAGACGCTGGCGGCGGTCAGCGCGGGCCAGACGGGGCGCTCGGAGATGAGCAGGCCGTAGCTCTTGGGTTGTAGCGGCAAGATCTCGGGCTCAGCGCCCCGTCGCCACAGGTGCGAGGCGGTGTCGCGGTGCACCCACGGGTCTACGTGGCCCTCGCTGGCCTCGAGCACCAACGAGCTGGCCAGCCCGAGATCGGCGGCGATGGTGGCGATCAGCGCCTCGTAGCCGCTGTGGACGTATCCGGC
>CAZNZH010000145.1:8105-9826 GCA_964577445.1 uncultured Myxococcales bacterium | reverse complement strand
CCACGAGCTGCGCCGCATCACCGGCGACCGCACCCTGACCCCCAACGGCTCTCTGTCGGGTATCCCGGCGAGCGAGACGTACAACTCCGTGTATTTTGCGCCGCCTGTGCGCGCCAACTTCGGCGTGTCGCTACAGGTCTGGGTGGAGCGCACGCGGCGTGACGCCAACGATCGGTTCCGCCGCATGCGCCGGGACTTCTCGAACGCGGAGGACACGTCCGCGGCGGGGCCAAAGGCCTTCTTCTCGTACTGGAACGACATCCTCACCGTGAGCTTCAGCGACCTCACCAAGCGCACCGTGGTGAGCGTGAGCTGCAACGCGGCGATCTGTAAGCCCGATCAACTGCTCGCGCTGGCCAACGCGGTGCGCGAGCGGCTCTGAGCTCGAGGGCGACGCGCCCCTCGGCGGCCGCCCCCTGCCGTGCCAGCGGGGACCGCGAACCGGCCAGCCGGGCGCCGCCGGGCACTTGCGCGCGGACGCCCCGATCCCCTTTGAGGATGTGGGGCCGCGGGCTGAATTGACAAGCCCACGACGCGTGGCGGAAGCTCGGCGGGCTCGTGATTCATGTGAGGGCAAGCGTGGCTAAGGCTAGGACATCGATCCTCATCGTCGACAAGGACCCCCACACCCGCGCGCTGGTCGAGGCGGCGGTCGGCGCGGGGCGCGTGTCCATCCGGGTCGTCAGCGACATTCGCGCCGGTTGGGAAGCCGCGAAGAGCTCGCTGCCCGGGCTCATCATCGTCGACGCGGATCTGCCCAAGGGCTGGAGCCTGTGCACGGAGCTGAAGCGCAAGAGCAAGCGGCTGCGACAGATCCCGTTGATCCTGCTGAGCGCCAAGGCCGACGAGGCCATCTTCCACAACCACCAGTCCCTGCCGTCTCGGGCGGACGCATATCTGAGCAAGCCGCTGGACGACCAGCGTTTCAAGACGTCGGTGGACCTCTTGCTCGAGTACACCTCGGGCTCAGACGAGGACGACACCGACAGCGACAGCGGCACGGACGACGAAGATCTCGAGCTGGAGTTCGAGGTCGACATGGACGATCTCCTCGAGGCCGACGACGAGGCGGACGACGCTGAGCAGCCCGTGACGTCTCACGGTTCGTCGGTGACTCCGGTGCCGTCGGCGCTCGATGCCGCGGCGATGGGCGAGCTCGACCGGATGCGCAAGCGGGTAGCCGAGCTCGAGATCCAGCTCGCCGAGCAACGCCGGAGCGAAGGCGACCGGATGCGGGAGCAGGCGCGCGAGGGCTTTCAGCGGCTGCAGGCGCTCCGCGACGAGCTGGAGGCGGCCAAGCGCGACGCCGACGAGCTGAGGAAGGCGGAGGACGCCAAGCCCGAGACGAAGCCGGACGACGGCGCGGTGGCGGAGCTGCGCGCTCGCAACGCGGCGCTCGAGGGCGAGCTGGAGACGCTGCGGACCGCCGGGCAGGGGCTTGAGGAGTCCAGCACGGCCGCGGCGCGTGAGTTGGAGGGGTTGCGGCGGCAGGTCGAGGCGCTCGAGGCCGAGCGCGACGCCCTGGCTGACCGGGCGCGGGCAGCGGGCGAGCAGGCGCGCGGGGTCGCGGAGGAGAAGGCGGCCGAGGTCGACAAGAGAGCGGAGGTGGCCGACAAGCGGGCGGCCGAGGCCGAGCAGCGGGCGACCGAGGCCGAGCAGAAGGCGACCGAGGCCGAGCAGCGGGCGGCCGAGGCCGAGCAGCGGGCGGCCGAGGCCGAGCA
>CAZNZH010000145.1:0-8005 GCA_964577445.1 uncultured Myxococcales bacterium | reverse complement strand
CGAGGCCGAGCAGCGGGCGGCCGAGGCCGAGCAGCGGGCGGCCGAGGCCGAGCAGAAGGCGGCCGAGGCCGAGCAGAAGGCGGCCGAGGCCGAGCAGAAGGCGGCTGAGGCCGAGCAGCGGGCGGCTGAGACCGAGCAGAAGGCGGCTGAGGCCGAGCAGAAGGCGGCCGAGGCCGAGCAGCGGGCGGCCGAGACCGCGCTGCGGGCGGCCGAGGCCGAGCAGCGGGCGGAGGCGGCGGCGAAACGGGCGGCCGAGCTTGAGCAGGCCGAGCAGCTCGCCGCGACGGAGCGCCACGCCGCACAAGCGCGGGCCGAGAAGGCCGAGAAGCTCGCCGACAAGCACGAGAAGGCGGCCGCGGCCAAGGCCGAGGAGCTCAGCAAGGCGCTGGCGAGCGCTGGCGAGCAGGCAGAGGTCTTGGCGGAGTTGCAGGCCGAGCGGGACACCGCGCTGGCTCGGGCGGAGGCGTCCGACGATGCGCTGGCGAAGGCCGTGACGGGGCTGAAGACGGCGGAGTCTGCGAGCGCGGCGTTGGCCGACGAGCTGGTCACCGTTCGCGAAGGGCTGGCTGAGCTGTCGGCGGCTCGCGACGCGGCCGAGGCGAGGGCCAAAGCGCTGGCAGAGGAGCTGGAGGACGCCGAGGAGCGCGCGGGCGAGCTGCTGGCCGGGCGGGATGCGGCTGTGGAGCGCGCGGAGGCTGCCGCGGGGGCGGAGGTCGAGGCGCGCGCGGCGCTGGCGGCTGCGGAGGCGAAGATCCAGGAGGCGGAGTCGGCGCTGGGCGAACAGGCGGAGCAGGTCGCGAGGCTAGAGCAGGAGGTGGCCGACGCGGTCGCCCGGGGCAAGGCGCTGCGGGACTACGCGACGGAGCTTGAGGTGCTGCACGCCTCCGCAGAGGAGCGCCACGCGAGCGAGCAGGCCCTCGCAGCGGAGGTGGACTCCGCGCTGCGTGCGGCGTTGACGGTGACGGCGGCGAGGGCTGAGGCCGCCGAGCGCGAGGCGACGATCAGCGCCGAGGCGGCGCGCGCGGCGCTCAGCGGCGTGCGCAAGTTGGCGAAATCACTGACAAATCTCGCCGCAGACGCCACCGCGCTCGGCGAGCTCGAGCCCGGGCCGCGTCCCGAGAGCGAGGCGACACCTGCGCCCGAGCTGCCGGCTCCGCCGACTTACGCGCGGCCTGAGCCGCTGCCGCAGGCACCGAAGCTCTCGGTCATCGTGGGGACCGCGCCGCCCGACCCCGCCAAGATGACCCTGAGCACGAAGCGCCTGGCCAACGCCAAGGGGCAAGGCGCGAACGGGAGGCGCGAGGCGGCCTCGGACGACGACGCGGGAGACGACGCGGCCCAGCCGCCCGTCGGCCTGAACGGGGAGCCCCTGGACGATGACGCGGAGGTCGGCTCGCAGACCATGGTCTTCGAGATGCCGCCCAGCGCTTTCGACCAGATCGAAGCGGAGATCATACAGCCGCCGCCGCTGCCGCCGAGTCTCCCCCCAGACGCGGGCGATGAGATGCTGGCAGCCCTCGATTCGCTGGATCCCCGCGCAGATCTCCGCGGTTCGAAGCGCAAATCACCGCCGCCCGAGCGCGTCACCGACGTGGACGACTGGGAGAACCTCGAGGTCCCCGACTGATCGACACCGCCCTGCGCCCGCGGTGGCGACGGTGACCCCTACGGCTACTGCGCGCGCTTGTCCATGAGCGCCTTGGCGGCCCGCGTCACATGACTGGGGACGTCCTTTGCGCGGGCGAGCATCGCCAGGTCGTGCCGGCGCAGGGTTCGGATGAACGTGATCGTCTGCTGGGGCGGCGTCTTCGGGTTGTAAACGAGGCTGTGCATGATCGCGTAGTTCTTTGTCCACTCGCGATTTCGCGAGATCATTCGAATGACCTCGCCATCCACGGCCTTGTCCAATGCGAAGTTCGCGATCTCTTTCTCGGTGATCTTCGAGCTGCGCAGCACGGACATGGCGACGAGCTTCTTGTTGTCGCGGATGAGCAGCTTGCGCGCGGCGGCGTCGCCCATCAGCGCGAGGCGGACCTTCTGCGGCAGCGTCATGTCCTCCACGAGTTTCCACATCGGGACCTTGTTGTCGCGACCGCTCTCAGAGCCTCCGCCGCGAAGCAGCGCCTCAAGCTCTGCGTCGTCGACCCCGGCCGGCTCTCTCTCGTCAGCCGCCGATGCCTCCTCCGGCTTCTCCTCTGCCTCGCTCTCGTCATCGTCGAAGTCGTCCTCGCCGCGCTCGGTGAGGTTCTGCGCCTGGGCGAGGTCGGCGAAGAACGCCTCGGCCAGCGGCTTGAACCCGGGGATGCGCGACGTGTCGATCTCCGCGCGCAGCACCGTCTCGATGACACGCGCCAGCAGCGGAGTGGACGACGCGGGGTTCGCGATGAGCGCGCCGATGATGGGGGGTGACCGAACCAACCGCACCTGGTTGGAGCCGATGGCGTCGAGGATCGGCCCCCGCAGCGTGCGCGCCATCCAACGGACCGTCTCGTCGAGCACCGAGGCGTTGTTGAGCAGCGCCTGAAGGGTCGGGTTGTCGTCGCGGAAGACGTGCGCGTAGACGTCCAAGATGGGGCCCGGCATCGCGGACGAGGCGACCTGCTGGCGCACGTCTACGGGCAGCTCCGCCAGCGAGCGCGCGGCGGCCTCCGCGATCTCCTGAACCGCGTCGCGCGCGAGGATCCCCAGGGCCACGCCGAGCTGGTCGGGCGGCATGGGGAGCAGCGCCTTGGCTGTGAGCAGGCGACCCCGCTCCGGCGCCTCGGGCCCGATGCGCGGGAGGAGCTCCGGGGGGATCGCGGGGACCGGGACGACGGACCCGGAAGCGTACTCGTGGACGGCCATGGATGGACTCAGCGGGCTTCAGATGAAGCTAGTTCTGGGATGGACCCGGCTCGGACACCGGGCTTGAGCTCTGGGCGAGGCGGTGGCGCTCGTAGATAAGTCGCAGGCCCTCCAGCGTCAGGAAGGGTTCGACGCTGTCGATGTGGTGGGTCTCGCTCGAGATGAGCGCGGCGAGCCCGCCCGTGGCGACGACGCGCACGTCGTCCTCGGGCATCTCCGCGCGGATGCGCTCAACGAGCCCGTCCACGAGGCCAACATAGCCGAAGACGATGCCGGCCTGCATCGAATCGACGGTTCGGGTGCCGATGACCTTCGGCGGGCGCGCGATGTTCACGCGCGGCAGCTTCGACGCGCGCAGGAAGAGCGCGTCCAGGCTGATGCCGATGCCCGGCGCGATGACGCCGCCGCGGTAGACGCCGTCTCCGCTGATGACGTCGAAGGTGGTCGCCGTGCCGAAGTCGACGACGATGCAGGCGGATTGCCAGCGCGCGTAGGCGGCGACGCCGTTCACGATGCGGTCGGCGCCGACCTCGCGCGGGTTGTCGTAGGCGATGGGCATCCCGCTGTCGACGTCCGCCCCCACGAAGAGCGGCTGCACGTCGAAGTAGCGCTCGCAGGCGCGGGTCAGCGAGTGAACCGCGGGCGGCACGACGCAGGCGACGATGGCGGCCGTGATCTCCTCGGTGGGGATTCGGCGCGCAGCGAAGAGGCTCATATAAAGGACGCCGAGCTCGTCGGTGGTCGACTGGGCGTTGGTGGCCACGCGCCAGTGCTCGACCAGCTCGGTGCCGTCGTACACGCCCAGCACGGTGTTCGTGTTACCGACGTCGATGACCATCAAGAGCGAGCGACTCACGGGCGGGTCTCCTCCGGTGGGCCGAGCAACACGACGGCGCCGGTGCGGATGCTCTGGACATCGCTCCAGCCCGGAAAGCTCACGCCGAGCGCGCCGTCAGCCATGACGCGCCGAATGATCGCGTCGCCGCCCTGCCCGACGCGGACGCGCCACCCGACAAAGGGGAACCGGCGCCCGTAGGCGGCGAGGTCGGGGCCACCGACCGCCTCGTAGCCTGCCAGCTTCTCGATCAGCCGGCGGCCGATAAGGAGCGCCAATTCGCGAGGCGGCACCTGGGTGTTCGTGACCGCTTTCAGGCTGGTGGCGATCTCGGCCAGCTCCGGCGGGAAACCGCCCGCGGGCTCGTCCACGTTCACGCCGACCCCGACGATGACGACCGGCGCGCCATCGGGCGAGAGGTCGGTGTGCAGCTCGGTGAGGATCCCCCCGATCTTGCGCCCGCGCAGCAGGATGTCGTTGGGCCACTTCAGCGCCGGAAAGCACCCGATCAGGTCCTCGATGGCGGTCGCGGTGGCCACGGCCACGTCGAGGGTCAGGCCCGAAAGCTGCGCCGCCGTGAGCGCGGAGCGATGGACCAGGGAGAGGTAGACGTTGGCGTCAGGCGGCGAAAACCAGCTAGCGCCCTGGCGCCCGCGCCCGGCGGTCTGGGAGCGAGCGATGACCATCGTCCCGTCCGGCGCGCCCCTGGCGGCGAGATCGCGGGCGACGTCGTTGGTGGAGGTCGCTTCGCGCACCTCGTGGACCGCCCTCACGCCGTGACCCGAAGGGAGAGGTCCGCGGCCGGCGCCGAGTGGGTCAGCGCGCCGACTGAGAGCAGGTCGACGCCGAGCTCCGCGACCCGTCGCACCCGCTCCAGGCCGAGGTTTCCGCTCGCCTCGACCAAGGTGCGCCCGGGCGCGCGCCGGACCCGCCGCACGCACTCCGAGGTCATGGCGTCGTCCATGTTGTCGAGCAGCACGATGTCGACACCGGCGCTGAGCGCTTGGTCCAGCTCAGCGAGGCTGGTGACCTCGACCTCGATGCGCAGGCCGTGTGGGCTCTCGGCGCGCGCACGCTCGACCGCGCGGGCGAGCCCGCCGCACGCCGCGATGTGGTTCTCTTTGATGAGGATGCCCGAGTCGAGCCCGAAGCGGTGGTTCGAGCCGCCGCCCATGCGGACGGCGTGCTTTTCCATGGCGCGCATGCCCGGGCCGGTCTTCCGGGTGTCGCAGATGCGGGCCCCGGTGCCCGCCACCGCGTCGGCGTAGCGGCGGGTCAACGTCGCAATTCCGCACAACCGCTGGAGGATGTTCAGGCCGGTGCGCTCGGCGGCCAGCAGCGTCTGAGCGCTGCCCTCCAAGCCCAGCACCACCTCGCCCGCCTTGACCGTCTGGCCCTCGGTGGCGCGCTGATCGACGGCGACGGCCGCCAGCTCCTCGCCACACAGCGCGAAGCTCCGCGCGAACCACGGCCCGCCGGCCATCACCAGCTCCGACTTGGCGACGACCACGGCCACCGCGCGGGCGGACGCCGGGATGGTCGCCAGCGTCGTCCGGTCGCCAGTTCCAATATCTTCCGCAAGCGCGAGGCGAATCAGCGCGTCGGTCAGCGCGGTGTGCATGGCGCGGATCTACCCTCGCCCGGGAGGCGGCGCAAGCAGCCATCTCAACCTGAATCGCGGGGTGTGGCTTGACAGCGATCGGTCGCTGGCGTGCGATGCCGCCATGACGACGAAGAACTTCATCCTCGACACGAACGTCCTGCTCCACGATCCCGAGGCGATCTATCGCTTCGCGGAGAACACGGTGTGCATCCCCATCGTGGTCATCGAGGAGGTCGACACCTTCAAGAAGGACCCGACCGAGCTGGGGCGCAACGCGCGTGAGGTGGCGCGCCGAATCGACGCGATGCGCACGGCGGGGAGCCTCACCGAGGGTGTCCCGCTGCCTGACGGGGGCGGCTTGCTGCGCGTGGTGGTGTCGGACCGGGACCTCCCCCGGGGTCACCGAATCAGCCACCAGGCCGACAACCTCATCATGGCGACCGCGCTGCATATCAAGGAGAGCGAGCCCGACCGCCCCGCGATCTTCGTGTCGCTGGACACCAACCTGCGCATCCGCGCCAACGCGCTGGGGATCGAGGCGGTCGATTACGACACCGAGCGGATCTCCATCGACGAGCTCTACACGGGCACGGGCGAGCTGGACGTGACGCCGGACGTCATCGACGCGCTCTTTGAGGCCGGGACGGTCGCGCTGCCGCCCCCGCCGAGCGGTGAGCGCTGGTACGAGAACGAATATCTGATGGTGCGCGACGGCCGACGCACCGCGCTGACGCGGGCGCGCGTGGCCGCCGGGAGCCTGGACCTGACCTACGGGCTCAAAGAACCGATCTGGGGGATTCGCCCGAGAAATCGCGAGCAGCACTACGCCATCGACGCGTGCCTGCGCCAGGACATCAAGCTGGTCACGCTGGTGGGCAAGGCCGGCACCGGCAAGACGCTGGTGGCCATCGCGGCTGGGCTACAGATGGTGACCGAGGAGCACGCCTACCAGAAGGTCGTGGTGGGGCGGCCGGTGATGCCGCTGGGGCGCGACCTGGGTTTTCTACCCGGCGACGTCGAGGACAAGCTGAAGCCCTGGATGCAGCCGATTCACGACAACGTCGAGTACCTGCTGGGGCTGGGCGGCAAGCGGGACAAGCGGCGCAGCCAGGGGACCAACGACCTCGTCGAGATGGGCGTGATGGAGATCGAGGCGCTGACGTACATCCGCGGGCGCTCGCTGCCGCACCAGTTCATGATCATCGATGAGGCGCAGAACCTGACGCCCCATGAGGTGAAGACGATCCTGACGCGGGCGGGTGACGGCACGAAGATCGTGCTCACCGGCGACCCCTACCAGATCGACAACCCATACGTAGACAGCGTCTCGAACGGGCTGACCTACCTCATCGAGCACTTCAAGGGGCAGGCCCTGGCGGCCACGGTGACGCTCAAGAAGGGCGAGCGCTCCGAGCTGGCCGAGCTGGCGTCGAACCTGCTCTAGCGTCCGATCTCTTAGTCCTCGTCTGGGGATTCGGGGCTGTCGCCCAGGCAGATGCCGATGTCGCGCGCGACCTGCACCAGCGGGTCGTTGTCCGGGTCGACGAGGTGCGGCTCGGTGGCGACATCGAGCCGAACGGCCACGGGGCCCTCGAAGGTCCAGGCCGCCATGTGGCCGAAGAGCCCGCGCACCACCATGTCCACGGCGAAGCTCCCGCACGCCGTCGCGATGATGCGGTCGTCGGCCAAAGGCGTGCCGCCGCGCTGGATGTGTCCGAGGACCACGACGCGGATCTCGGGCGCCTCCGGCGGGTTCCCGCCTTCGGAGAGGATCCGCTGCCGCTCCTCTTCGGTGAGCGCCTCCAGCTCAGCCCGCAGCCGCGGCCCCGCGCCGCCGAGCACCGGCAAGCCCGCCGGGTGCACGCGCTCTTCGGCCACGGCGTAGTCGCCGCCCACGGGCCGCGCCCCCTCGGCGACGACGACGAGGCTGAACTTCCGGTGGCGCCGAAACCGCTTGGTCACGCGGTCCCACACAGCCCGGGCGCTGTAGGGCAGCTCGGGCAACAAGATCGCGTGGGCACCGCCCGCGATCCCCGCGTGCAGCGCGATCCAGCCGGCGTAGCGCCCCATCAGCTCCAGGATCAGGACGCGGTCGTGGCTGTCTGCGGTGGTGCGCAGCCGGTCGAGCGCTTCCGACGCGACCTGCACGGCCGTCTTGAAGCCAAACGTGGCCTCGGTCCCCGAGATGTCGAAGTCGATGGTCTTCGGCACGCCGACCACCGGGACCCCGAACTTCTCGTAGAACTCGCGCGCCATGGCCAGGGTCCCGTCGCCGCCGATGCACAAGAGCCCGCCGATGCCGAGCTCCTTCACCCGCGCCGCCGCCTCCGCCGAACGGTCCACCGTCTTGGCCTTGCCGTCCGCGCCCAGCACCGGGTGGCCCTGCGCGTCGCGAATCACCATGCGAAACGGGTTGCCCCGGCTGGCGGTGCCCAAGATGGTCCCGCCCAGCGCCTCGATGCCCTGGACGTCCTCCACGCCGAGCGAGACGGTCCCGGTCTCGGGCTCGAAGAGGCCATTGAAGCCATCGACGAACCCGATGACCTCCATCCCGTACTTGCGAATGGCGGTCAGGGTCGCGGCGCGAATCGCCGCGTTGAGCCCCGGCGAGTCGCCGCCTCCGGTGAGCACCCCGATGCGCTTCGGCATCGCTTCCGGGTTCTGGGTGCATCGGCTCTGCTGTGTGTCGAGCAACCCCACGGGCGCCTCCGTCAGATCTGGTC
>CAZNZH010000144.1:0-9848 GCA_964577445.1 uncultured Myxococcales bacterium | reverse complement strand
CAGCTTGCCCGGCAGGCTCGCCGAATCCAGCGCGCCCTTACGCCGCACCGTCTCGCGCGCCTTGCGAGCCGCCTCACGCGCCCGCGCCGCGTCCACGGCCTTCGCCACCACGATCTTCGCGACCGTCGGGTTTTCCTCCAGATACGCCCCGAGATGCTCGTTCACCAGCACCTCGACCGCGCTCTTCACCTCGCTGGAGACCAGCTTGTCCTTGGTCTGCGACGAGAACTTCGGGTCCTGCAGCTTCACCGAGATGATGCCGACCAGCCCCTCGCGGATGTCCTCGCCCGACAGGCTCATCTTGAGCTGCTTGGCCAACCCCGAGCTCACCGCGTACGCGTTCAACGTGCGCGTCAGCGCCGCCTTCAGCCCCGACAGGTGGGTGCCGCCGTCGCGGTTTCGGATGTTGTTGGTGAAGCAGATGACCTGCTCCAGGTAGCCGTCGTTCCACTGAAGCGCCATCTCGACGGCGATGCCGTCCTTCTCGCCCAGGACGTGGACCACGTCGGCGTGGGTGGGCTTCTTGGTCTCGTTGATGTGCTCAACGAAGCTCTTGATGCCGCCCTCGAACTGAAAACGCACGTCCTTGCCGTCCACGCGCTCGTCGACGAGTTCGATGGCGACGCCGCGATTGAGATACGCCAGCTCGCGCAGACGGCTCGCCAGCACGTCGTACTTGTAGTCGATGTTCGTGAAGACCCGCCGGTCCGGCCGGAAGGTCACCGCGGTCCCGCGCGACGTCGTCTCGCCCAGAATCTCGACCGGGCCGGCGGGCTTACCGCGCTCGTAGCGCTGCCGATGCAGCTTCCCGTCGCGCCGGACGTCCACCTGCAACCACTCGCTGAGCGCGTTCACCACCGACACGCCCACCCCGTGCAGACCGCCCGAGACCTTGTAGGCGTTCGCGTCGAACTTGCCGCCAGCGTGCAGCTCGGTCATCACGATCTCGAGGGCGTCGCGCCCGTCGGTGTGCCGGCCGACGGGGATGCCGCGGCCGTCGTCGGTGACGGAGACCGAGTTGTCGACGTGGATGACCACCTTCACGGTGGTGCAGTGGCCCGCGAGGGCCTCGTCGACCGAGTTGTCGACCACCTCGAAGACCATGTGGTGCAGACCCGAGCCGTCATCGGTGTCGCCGATATACATGCCCGGGCGCTTGCGGACCGCGTCCAGCCCCTTGAGGACCTTGATGCTGTCTGCGTCGTAGGCGTGCCCTGCGCCGGCTCCCGTCTCGATGTCGTCCGACCCGCTCATGCGCGCTCCGTGTCCATCTCGCCCTGGCGGCGAGGGGGGCACTGGATACCACGCCACCCCTGGGGTGTAAAGGTACGAAAAAGCGGCATTTTATCAATAGTTTCCGCAACTTCTGGAGCGATCTCGGGCGGCGCTGAGACCGACCGCTCCAGACCTACGGATTCGGGATCGCGAGGCTGTTGCCGACGTACAGCTTGTCGAGGTTCTTGCCCGGGTTTGCGCGGGCCAGCGCGCTGAGGCTGATCTTGTAGCGGGCGGCGATGGCCGAGGCTGTTTCGCCGCTCTGGACCTTGTGGCTGCGGGCCGAGACCACCGGCTTCGGCACCACCGCTGGGGCCGGGGCGATGCGCGCGGGCGGCAGGGCTGGGCGCGCGGGCTCCGCGGTGGCGAGCCCCATCACGGCGGGGCGAGCCGCGGGAGCGGCCACTGGGCTCGGCGGGCGAGCGCCCGCGCGCGCCAGCACGAAGTCCGCGTAGGCGAGGTCGCTGAGGGGCAGCCCCAGCTTCTGACCCACTTCGACGTGCTCCGGGTCGAGGCCGGGGTTGGCCGCGACGATGTCCGACGTGCTCACGCCGCTCCACCCGGCGAGGTGGCCGAGGGTCTCCCCGCGCTTGACCAGCACCTCGCGTCGGGTGATCCGGGCGGGGGCCGCGGGGCGCAGGGAGGGCAGCATCTGCGCGACGTGGGGGGGCGGCTGCGGCGACGCCGGCGGCAGCGCAGCCGCGACGGGCAGCATCCCGGCGGCGGCGGGCTCTGGCGCGGGCGCGGGGATGATCTTGGGGGCCGACGCAGCCAATCGCCCAGCGTCCACGGCCCGCTCGAAGACGTTGGAGTCATCGACGGCGAGGCGGGCCCGCCGAATGAGCCCCGTGGGCAAGCGCGCGTTGAGCCCGGCGTGCTCCTCGGTGGTCAGGGGCCGGCCGCCCTGGTCCACCACCACCAAGCGCGGTGGCGCCGCGCGTCCCCCGTGCAGCTCCCGAACCACGGGGATGAGGATCGTGTCGCCGGCCTGGAGCGCCCGGAAATCCGCCTGATTGAAAGCCTCGAGCAGCCAGATGGGCGTCTCGCCGTACTGGCGCGCGACCCGCGCGATGACGTCCCCGCGGCGAACGACGTACACCACCACCTTCTCGATGTAGTGCTTGGCGAAGTACCCGTCGAGCCGGTCCTGCTGAAAGCGCTCCCGCGCCTGGTCGAAGGCCAGCTTCTGGTTCGTGCTCATGGTGATGGCGAGGTCGTCGCCCGGCCGCAGGAACCTGCGCTTGCCCATGTGCTCGCGATTATCCTGCATGATCTCAGACACATCGCGCCCAGACCACTTGGCCAAAAGCGCCGTGGTCTCACCGCGCTGGACCTGGATGATGAAGCTCCGGGGCAGGTCGTGCTCGACGTTGCCCGCGGGCTCCGGCACTCCCTTCCACCAGTCAGGCGGCTCGGCATTTCGCGCCGCCTGCGCACCGTTTTTCAGCGCATCGAGCACCGCCGTCGCGACCGCGCGGGACCCCGGCGGGTCCGACGGCATCCCCGAGGGCATCGGGTCGGACACGAAGAGCTGGCGCGCAAACTCTCGCCCACTGCGCACGACCATGGCCTCGACCGCGTCGCGCCGCGGACCCTCGTCCCACTCCCGCGCGAGCAGCTCCGGGTCAAACGCGAGACGCACGGGGCGCGGCCGGTCGTCTGGACCGCGACAGGCCGACAGCGCACACAGCGAGGCCACCATGAGCCCGAAGGTCTTCGACAGCGCTCTCGCGGGCTTCGGCCCCTCACTCATGATCGGATCCTCCCTTCCGAGCACGGTTTTAGCCTCGGTCGGATCGCCGGTCCAAAAAGTCGCGACAACGGCGCCTTCGACCGGGATCGCCGCCCGCGATGCGTTCCCCGCAGCGCTGTGGTAGGTCACGCCCCGCCATGCCTGACCGCGAAACGCGACCGACACCGGCGGCCCTCGCCCTCTCAGCCGTCATCACCTACGCCGTGATCACGCTGGCCGGGCTGGTGCTCATGCGCTGGCAGGACATCGACGCCGGGTTGGCCATCTTCGGGGCCTCCGATTCGGATCTCCTCTTGCACGCCGGCATCGGGGTGGTCGCGGGGCTGGCCGTGGTCGCCGTGTCCCGCGCCATGAGCGCGTGGGGGCCCATGGCGCGTCTGGAGGACCTGCTCCGCGACACCCTCGGCCCGCTTGACACGACCACCATCGCCATCCTGTCGGTCACCAGCGGCGTGGGCGAAGAGGTGCTCTTTCGAGGGGCCATACAGCCCTTCGTCGGCTTCTGGCTGACCGCGCTGATCTTCGGCCTGATGCACGGCGGCACCATGCGCCGCTTTCGCGGATGGGTGGTCTTCGCGATACTGGCCGGGCTGCTCTTCGGCGCGCTCGCCATCCTCACTGGAGACCTCCTGGCCCCCATCCTCTGCCACTTCACCGTGAACTACTTCAACCTGCACCACCTCGTGCGGAAGCGGACGTGAGCGCGCCATTGCTCAACCCGCCACCGCTCGCGGTCGCCGGCTGGACCTACGCGGCGTGGGTCGCGGTGGACTTGCGCCTGCTGCTCTTTTTGGCGCTCATCTCCACGCTCGGCGCGACCGGCGTCTGCATCCTCTTCATCCGCCGCCGCCGCGCCATGGACGTCGCGTCGGCGTTCCTGCTGAGCTTCGTCGGCATCTTCGCGACGCTGTTGCTCGTCTTCAACAGCATCGCCCACTACCCGGTCTTTCGAGTGGAGAGCTTCTTCCCCTTCCCGTGACCACTCAGGGCAGAAGCTGCTCAGGATCGTCGAGGAGCGGGCAGGTCAGCTTCTCGATGCAGACGTCGTCGACGATCACTTTGCCGCCCAGCGCGTGGTACAGCACGATCTGATTCTGGTTATAGATCGCGGCGTCGAAGACGAAGTCCGGCCCCTGGCTCGGCACCGGCAGGCTGTACTGGGCGATCCACTCGTGCTTGCCGTTGACGTTGGCGAAACGGATGGACGAGACGCCATCGCCGGACGGCACGCCCGGAAGTGGCCCGATCGGCGCGTCTTCGGGCAGCTTGTTGTCGCGCCAGAGGTCGTCGGGGTCGTAGCTGGTGTTGCCGAGCATGAAGTCGTGGGCCAGCAGCGTGTCCATGATGGGCTGCCACTGCTCGCGCTCGCTGCCAAAGACGCCCGACGCCAGCGCCAGCATCACGCCGGTCGAGATGGGGACCGTGCGGTCGCCCACCGCGTTCTCGAAGAGGACACTCGTCTTCGGGTGGCCCGGCAGCGGGTTCAAGAAGAGGTTCGGCGCGAACGCGATGGGGTCGCAGCGGTCGAGGACCTGGGTCGCGATGTTGATGAACCGGCGCAGCCGCGGCGTGTTGCGCTGAAACGCGGTGCCCTCGTACGGCGTGCGGCCCGGGACCACCACCCTGCTGCCGTCGGGGCGCACGATGGTCACCTCGAGCGGGTCCCAGCGGTCCGACGCCACGGCCACCGAGAAGCCCCCCTCCGCGTTGACCAGGGTCGACTGCGCCTCGCCGTTCGCGAGGTTTCGCGCGGTGACCAGCGTCCCCTCCACCATGTTCGGGACGTGCGCGAAGCCCGTCGAGGCCAACAGCTCCGCCTTGCAGCGGTCCGCGTCGTCGTTCCACGACAGCCAGACGCCGCCGGCACCGTCCGGGCAGCCCACGACGAGCGGCCCGAAGGTCTCGAGGAAGATCCACTGGCTCTGATCGCGCTGGCTTGAGCGCCCCATGATGTCGCCAAATCCGCCGCCGGCGACGATGGGCGTGGCGACCTTGATCTCGGGCTCCAGCGCGGCGCCCATCGTCGCGTGGAAGCCGCCCAGCGAGGTCCCGGCGATGCTGATCTGGACGTCGGGGCCGCCGATGTCGAGCACGCCGTCCGCGTTGAAGTCGGCGGCGAGCAGGTTCTGCATCAGGCGGGCGTGGTCCGCCTTGTAGGGCTCATCGATGGCCGCGGGGACGGTGGCCGGGTCGAGGTTTCGGATGACCCGGACGAGCTGAAAGAGGTCCACCATGTCCTGCCAAAAGGACGCACACATGCGAAACGGGTTGGCGAAGAAGAAGTTCTCGCTCGACTCGAGCGCGCCGTTGCCGTTCTCGTCCTCGGTGCGGCCCTCGACAGCCAGCTCCCGCCACAGGCCGATCTCCTCGAGCATCTTGATGGCCTGGTGCCACTCCACACCCTCGAACTCCGCCGCGCGCTCCGGGATGAGCAGGTCGACGATGATGGGCAGCAGGGTCTGCACCAGCGACGGGTCGATGCCGGCCTTCTCGAGCGCCAGGGGAATCGACGGGATGATCGGGCCGTGGCCGACCTGATCGAAGGACAGCGCGGCGATGCCCTGACGCGAGAGCGCGTCCAGCAGCAGCAAGACCTCGACGCGGCTCGTGGCCGTGCCGTGGAAGTAGAGCATCACGGGAAACGGCGGCTTGTGCTCCGCCGTCTCCTTGGGCACGGACAGGAAGAAGGGCAGGCGCGTGGTGCCCATCTCGCCCTCGCCCGTGAAGGCGTCGACGCCGAAGGTCTTGTGGTCGCCGGTGCGCATGTCGGGCGAGTTGAAGCTCCCGAAGACCAAGTAATCCACGGCTTTGAAGTCAGGCAGCGCGAAGTCGCCGAAGGCCTGGGGCCCGAGCAGCCCGAAGATGTCGAGCAGCAGCTTGGGCTGGAGGATGAAGCGATGATCGCGCGGCGTCGCGGCGTCGGGGATGCCGTCTTGGTCTGCGTCACCGTCGATGGTCACTGTCATGTCGGCCACCGCGGCCAGCTTGGGCGGGAACATCGTGGCCATCCGTGCCAGCGGCCCCTTGCCGTAGAGCCCGTCGCGATAGCTCAGCAGAGACAACGACGGGTCCGACGTGGTGAAGGTCCAGCCGAAGGCCAGCTCCGAGTCGTCCATGCCCAGCAGGTCGAGCGCCTCGCGAATCAGCGGCGCCTGCGCGGCGTGCGCCTTGTACGGGAAGGGCGAGCGCACCGGGGCCATGATCGGCTTGCCCTCGGCGTCGTGGCTCTCGCCCATGAGGCCGCGGGTCAGGATGACGGCGTAAGTGCACGAGGCCGCCAGGGGAATCACGGGGCGCATGATCAGGGAATTGCTGGCCTTTTCGTAGTGGACCAGCGGCTCCTCGATGCCGTCGCCGTCGAGATCTGCGGTGTTGTCGGGCGCGTAGAGCAGGTTCTCGACGTCCGCCATGGGGTCTTGGCCCCAAAAGGGCGGCAGGGGGCGGTACGCGGGGAAGTAGCCCTTGCCCAGGTCGAGCGGCACGACCTCGCCCTCGCGCGGGTGGCCCTTTTGGATGTTCACGATGAGGACGGTGTCGTCGGTGATCGTGGTGAGGTCCAGGGGCGCGTCGAAGCGGACGTAGACCGGCGAATAGAGCCCGAACCCGTCGAGGGTGTCGAGCTTCTCGCGGACCCGGCGCTCGACCGCGGTCGGGGCGTCGGTCGAGAGGTTCCACGCCTTGCCGGTGAAGGTCTTGTCCGACGGACGCAGCAGCAGGTCGCTTGGAAACGGCACGTCCGGCACGGGGAGCCGCAGCGGGTCGAAGACCACGGAGGGGCCGAAGGGGCCCTCGTCCGCGGTGACGAACCCGGCGACGGACTTCGAGGCGCCGCCGCCGTCGAAACAGCCAGCCGAGAGCAGGGAAAACGTGGCGACGAGCGCCAGCGAGCGAGGCATCGTGTGGTAGCTCACCAGGAGACCTCCGCGTGCAGCCATGCACCAAAGACGTCTTCGGGGTCGCCACCTCCGCGTTGTGCGAACACTCGGCCTGGAGAAAACCAGGCGCCCTCGATGCGACCGTGCAGCTCGACGCGTCCGACCCGGTGGGTGTAGTCGACGCCGAGATCCAGCTCGTGCCCCATGGACGAGGCGCCGATGGCCCCGTTGGGACCGGTCGAGACACCGCCGGCCACGCCGGTTCGGTACGGGTCTGCGTAGGACCCCTGGCTCGACGCGGTGAGGTATCCGGCCATGATCGTCAGGCCCTCCACCGGCTTGAACGCCACCCGCGGGTTGATGAAGGTCACGCCGGTGACCGAGCCACCGGTCGCCACGCGGTCGAAGCCGCGGGCGGGTTCGTAACGGTAGGCGGGATCCGCCAGGTTATAAGCGGTGACCGCGGAGGTCTTGCGCAGATAGTCGCCAAACATCAGCAGCCCGACCCGGTACTCGCGGTCAAAGGTGAAGCCGCGCAGCTTCTTGTCGAAGGGGTTGTCGTCGGCAGAGGCGGCTCCCACCTCGAACGCCGCCTCGAAGATGCCGTGCCGCACGCCGAGGCGCCCCACGCCGCCCGCGGAGCGGATGTCGAAGCGGCCGTCCAAGATCGCGCTGCGCGTGTAATCGGTGGTGCCGAAGAGCCCCGCGACCTCGGCCTCGAGCCAAGCGTCCACGCGGCCTTTCACGATGTCGACGCGCGCCTGCACGTCCACGGCGGTGACCTGGGTGTCGCCGCCCTCCTCGTGGGCCTGGCGCCGGTGGACGACGTAGACGCCGCCTTTGAAGTACTTGATCTCGCCCAGCACCGCCAGGATGCCCTGGTAGGCCCGATCGCCCTTGCGCCAGTCGGCCGTGTCATCGTCGAACACCGCGTCGCCCGCCAGCGCGATGGTCAGCGGCGGGGCGCCGGGGCCCTCGCCTTCGGGCTTGGCCTGAGGGCTCAGCGGGAAAAACGCGAGCTGAAAGCGCATCACGCGGTCGGCGGTGCGCGAGAATCCGAACGCGTTGCGCGCGGCACCCGCCGGCACCCGCTCGCCGTCGTTGGCCAGCACGCCCTGCCCCCACGCCGACCGCATCAGCCCCACCTTGACCGCGGCGCGCTGCCCAGCGGCCAGGAAGTAGGCCTGCATCAGCCGCGGATCGGGGGTTCGCGAGCGCCCGTCCTGCACGGGATCGTAGGCCAGCGGGCCCTTGAACGCGCTGTCGGACATCTCGCTGGTGAGATCGGCGTCCAGCAGCACCTGGTACATCTTGAAGGCCCGCCACGAGCTCCCCGTGAAGGTGAGCGAGGGCATCAGCCGCAGGCGCATCCACGCGAAATCGTCCGCTGGAAGCTGCGCCGGCAGGCTGGGGTCCTC
Organism: uncultured Myxococcales bacterium; assembly: GCA_964577445.1. GTDB lineage: Bacteria > Myxococcota_A > UBA9042 > PHBI01 > JACKFB01 > JACKFB01. The sequence continues at coordinate 1,527 of CAZNZH010000144.1, read as the reverse complement.
CGAGCTGATGGGCACGCCATCGGAGTGGCCGCCCACGATGCTCATCGAGCCCGGTAGCGCGATGATGCCATGCTCGCCCGCGGTGATGAACGCGCGGTTGAGGTCGACGGGGCCTGGAGACTGCGCCCGGACAGGGCCGGAAGCAGCAGCGACCAGGAAAATGAGCGCGCTAAGCGCTGTGCGACAGGTGCGGGGCTTCATGGCGCACACTTCTACCGAATGTCGGCATCGAGTGCCACAGCAGAAGTCGCGCAGCGGGCGCGAAAAAGGGATGGAGAGCGGCCGTCACTCCGCTCTCCATCCTCAGGCTCACACATCGAGGGGCGATGTGCCCGAACCGCAGGCCAGCGCAGACTTTGCGTCCGGTGACGCGGGTTCGGCTCGAACGCTCGGCCCCACTGGACCGAGCATATGGGTGGGGTGACCAGCTTCCGAGCGCAGGTGGGTCGGCGCCGGAAGCTGGTCGGGGGTTGCGCGACGAACGCTCGGGGGGCGAGGCGCGTCGCGCGGGGCGCGGGGCGAAGGTGTCAGCTCTTCGCGGGGGTCGCGACGGCCGCGGCCTTCTTGCTGATCACGGGCTTCTTCGCCGCGGTCGTCTTCTTCGGCGCGGCGGCCTTCTTCTCGGGCGCGCCCAGAGCGGCCAGCTTCTTCTCAAGCGCCTTGAGGCCGGCCTCGAGCGCGCTCAAGCGCTTCTCGAAGGCGGTGATGTCGGTCTTGTCGCCGCCACCCGCCTTCAAGCCGCCCTTGGCGAGCTGCTCGACCTTGCGGGCGAGGGACTCGAAGTCCTCGCGCGTCGGCAGACCGAGCTTCTCGATGGTCTCGCTGGTGAAGCGGGCGCCCTCGGCGAGCACCTCGCTGGGCTTGAGGCGGTCCCTCAGCTCGTCGAGCTTCAGTTGGCCCTTGAGGCTCTCGAAGTGCTTGCGGCCGTCGGACTCGACCTTCCCGGCCAGGTCGCGCACGTCCCGCTCGGCAGTCTGCAGGCGCGTGGTGATCTGCGAGGTCGTCCCCGACCAGATCTTCTCGGCGTCCTTGACGCGCGTCTGAAGGGTCGAGACGGCGTCGCTCCAGACCCTCTTGATGCCGGTTAGACTGCTGGTGAGTTCGTTCTGCGTGCCCATGTGATTTCTCCTGCCCGAGTGTTGGACGGAAGATAACGCACCGCGTCACGCCGGTCAAGGGGGGATGACACGCCGCGTCATCATTTCTCTGACGCGCGGGCCATCGGCCGCTAAAGATCCGCTATTTCAGGGGTTTATCCGGCGGTTGCCCCAGGCGAATCAGCCCGGGCAAGGGGGGCGTCGACGCGGCGTCGGGGGCGAGCTCGTGACTGGCTGCGTCATGGGCCGGCGGCGCGTCGGGGACGGGCCCAGCCATGGTGGCGAAGCAACCGGCGGCGCCTTCGGCCAGGTGGTTCCAAACCAGGAGCAGCATCACCAACGCGGCCACCGCGAAACCGAGCTGCTGCAGCGAGCTCTTCTGGCGCTGCGCGATCTCCGCCGAGCGCCGCCTCGGCCGACGTCGCGACCG